>CAYIUM010000030.1:0-6110 GCA_964366675.1 uncultured Candidatus Saccharibacteria bacterium | reverse complement strand
AAAAAAGATATTTTGAAAATCAATATTAAGTTGGAGCGACTTCTCACTGGCTATCTCGACCAAGTGATAGAACAAGATATTTATCGTATTGAAAAAGGAAAATTATTATTTACCAAGAAGTCGCTCGATGCCAAAATATCTTCACTTTTCCAAAAGCAGAATAATTGGCTCGAACCTGCTTCTTGGCGAGAAAACAGTGCGCACCGCCGAAGGCGGTGCCGAATTCCGAACCCAGAATTCATTGGCGAAAACGGGCGAAACAGCGTGGGCGTTGCTTCGCAACGCCCACTCCTTGTCTTCTTCAAAATCATTTAGTTCGTTTAAGGTGGGCGGCACAGGAATCGAACCTGTGGCCTTGTTTACGTCAAAAACACGCTCTACCAACTGAGCTAGCCGCCCATTTTGTATTTATAGCATTTTCCTTTAAATTTTCAAATAAATCTATTTACTACAAACTCTGCTATCGCAGTTTTTATAGTATTTATGATATACTTTACTCATGAGTTTAGTTTTTGAGATCTTGAAAGAATTAAATCATAAATCTTTCTCATACAAAGGGGTTTCAGTCAATTTTTTTGGTATTCCAAAATTTAAAAGATACTCTCAAAATTCTCTAAGTGGAACTTTGTCTCGTCTTTACAAAGAAGGTTTTGTAGAGAATATTGACGAGAGATTGAAACTGACTCTCAGGGGTCAAAAATATATAAAGAGGAAATTTGATTCTTTAAAGCAATTTAACTGCGTATTCGAGAGAGATGCGCCTAAGAACCTTATTGTGATGTTTGATATTCCTGAGACCAAAAAAGCTGAAAGGGAATGGCTTCGTTGGCACTTAAAGAAATTTCATTATTCCATGATCCAAAAGAGCGTGTGGGTCGGTCCATCGCCGTTACCAAAAGAATTTCTAAATTATATAGAACTTATAAAAATAAAAGATGGTTTAAAAACTTTCAAATTAGCGAAAGGCTACGACTTTCAAAAATAAACTAGATCGCATACTTTATTTTCCGCTATCGCAAAGTTTGAAGTATTTGAGGGGGCAGGTAATTTCTATGGTAACTTTTCCTGGATTCTCTCGAGTGCGAGAATAAAGGCGCCCATGCGCAGAGATGTTTTATATTCTCGAGCCTTGGCTGATGTTTTTTGAGCCGCTTCTTCCATTATTTTTTTTAGTTTTTTGAAAACTTCTTTTTCTGACCAGTGTTCTTTTTTTAAATTTTGATCCCATTCAAAATAAGATACTGTAACACCTCCGGAATTCGCCAAAATATCCGGCACAACTGGAATGTTCTTTTTTAACAATATTTCATCGGCTTCCGGCGTCACAGGCCCGTTGGCAAGCTCTAAAATGGCTCTAGCTTTTACTTTATCGGCGTTCTGGTCATTTATTACATTTTCAAAAGCGGCAGGCACCAAAAGGTCACAGGGGAGTTCCAATAATTTTTCGTTGGTTATGTTTTCAGCTCCCGCAAAATCTTTTAAGCTGCCGGTATTTTTTTTATGATTTTCCACTTTTTGCAGGTCCAACCCTTCTTTTTTAAATATGGCGTTCTTGGAATCGGAAATCGCTATAACCGTATGTCCGTTTTCGGCAAAAATTCGCGCCGCGTTGCCGCCGACATTTCCGAATCCCTGAACAGCCACTCTGCATTTTTCCGGCAAACCAAGTTCCGTGCGAAGCGTGTCAAAAACGTAAAATCCTCCTAACCCTGTGGCCGGTTTTCTGCCTTCGGATCCGCCTTTTTCTATCGGCTTGCCGGTAAAAGTTGCTCCTGTTTTGTCGCCGGTTATTTTCGCGTATTCGTCTGCCATCCAAGCCATTATTTCCGGCGTAGTGTTCACATCCGGCGCCGGTACATCTTTGTGAGGCCCCAAAACATCAGCCAGAGCTTTTACCCATCCGCGAGAGAGTCTTTCCAATTCTCCTTGGGATAAATCTCTCGGCTCAACCGCTATTCCACCCTTGCCCCCACCCATCGGAATTCCAGCTACCGCGCATTTGAGTGTCATCCAAAAAGCGAGCGCTTTCACTTCGTTTATTTCGGTTTTAGGATGATATCTGATTCCGCCTTTATAGGGTCCGAGCGCATTATTATATTGCACTCGATACCCCTCGAATGTTTCCATGGAGCCATCATCCATTTTAACTGGAATATAAATTCTAATATCATGGTTAGGCTTGCGAAAACTGGACATTAATTCGCCGCTGAAATTTTTTATTTTGGCGGCTTTATCCAACTGCGCCATGGCATTTTCAAATAGGTTTGACATGTGTATTATTTGCTGAATTTCTCCAATATTTCTAATTCTGCTTTTGTATTGGCTCCCATTGCTTCTCGTGGCGGAATTTTTATATTTTCTATTTTTGAGTTTTCCTCATCTGCCATACGAAGCAAATCTGTAAGATAATATTCGCCTTGCGCATTATTATTCTTTATTTTTGCTAAATGTGGCCAAAGCCATTCAGATTTAAAAACATAATATCCGGGATTTACCTCTGTTATTTCTTTTTCCGATTCAGTTGCATCTTTATATTCTCGAATACCTATAATTTTATCGCCATTACGCAATATCCTTGCAAAGTTCACAAAAACTTTATTTTCATTTTCAAAATTTGACACTATGGTGGTGGCTAGGGTTATTTCTGCGCCACTTTCTCTGCTCTTTTCCAAAAGTTTTTTTATCGTTTCCTTAGAAACAAATGGATGGTCTCCGTAGAACACTGCAATCCTTTTTGTGCTTGTGCTGATACATATATCTCGGGCAGCAAGAAGGGCATTAGCGGTCCCTAATTGTTTTTCTTGAGTTACATAGATGGAGCTGTCGCCAAAAGTTTTTATGATTTCATCTTTTCCATGGCCGACTACAGTAACCGGTTTGGTGTAAGTTGATTCTCTTACGTTACAAATTAAATATTCAAGCATTGGCTTACCCGCAACTGCCGAAAGAACTTTAGGCAAATCGCTTTGCATTCTTCTGCCTAAACCTGCAGCAAGTATTACTCCCGTAGAGTCGTTTTCCTCGTTTTCCATATCCGAGATTATACACTAATTAAGATTTTGCAGAAATACGTCCATTACAATATAGCAAAAAATTTACCGATGAAGTAGAGAAGGGTAATGCCGGATAAAAATCCAAGAACAACAGGGGTGGCTTGGGGGAATTTTTTTTCCGGCAGGGAATTGACCGCTGAAGCGGTAAGTTCGTTCAAGGTTATATCCGGAGTTTCTTTAGGCAATTCCAGGGCAATTACTGATTTACTTTTATTTTCTAAGTCGACTGAAGCAATTTTATTGTCCTCAGGAGTAATATCTTGAACTACTGGATTTGTTTCGGGAAGTGTCGGAGGGAGTTCTTGATTGACCACAGTATTTACGGATTTGGAAACGGATTGCATAATTGCGCTCCATGGCTTCAGAGAGGCTCCGGCGATAGCATAACTTGTCGCCCAGATGCGGTTTTGCAAGGTCTCGCTAGCAGGAGAAACAGCCCCATCTTCCGTCTGCAGATTGCCGAGGTAAGAATCTATGGTATTTTCGCCTTTGGTCCAGGATACGCCAAGAGCGTTCATGGCCTGCATTGCCCAGCTGGTGGAATAAACCGAATCCCAGCCCCCGTCATTCTTTTGCCCATTTTGAAGATAACTGGTTGCCTTGGTCAGGGCGTTGGAAGTTTCATTAATGGCTGAAAAAGACTGAAGTGCCTGAATGGCGGCAGCCGTAATATCTGCGCTTTCTTCCCACGAGCCGTTGGTTTTTTGTTTTGAAATTAAAAAAGAAATATCTTTAGTAATAATGTCGTCGTTTTCAGTGTAGCCGGAATTTTTGAGCGGGATCAGGGCAAAAATATCATCGTTTACAAGATTAATATCCCCAAATTGCGTACCGTCAAAACTTCCCACTATGGCATCGATGTAATTTGTACCGTCAAAAGAATATGGATTTTGTCCCAGTGCCAGAAGCGCCATTGCCCGCCGTTCATTGTCAGTCAAAAGCAAACCGAGGCTGTTGTGAGATTTAAAATAAGTGATAAGCAAATCGCGGGAATTGTCGGCGATATTCATCGCTCCAAAAGCGATGGCGGCCCAATCTGTGTATAAAGATTCGCCAAACGACCCATCCGTGTTTTGCGCGCCTTTTAAATAGTTTATGGCTTTTTCCAGATTAAAAGTTGGCGATACAAGCCCTGCGCTGCCGCTTATTGGAACTGCTGAAACATTCACCGTGTAAGCGGGAAAATAAAAATCTTCGGCAATGCCAAGCGTATATGTATTTACTCCAGTAATGGTAATGCTTGCGTTCCCTTGAGCGTCAACAGGGTGGGTGGAAACAACCGTAGGGTTAAACGGGTCGGCTGGATTCGGTAAAGTTACGCCAATAGAAACGCCAGTCAATGGACTCCAAGAATTGTCTTGATAATTATACTTTTGGGCTGTTGCGTTTAAAGAGCTACCAGTTGTTATGGCGTTAATGTTTAAAACAAGTTGATGTGAATTGCCAAAATAAATTCCTACTGTTTCTCCGCCGGAAAGAATAGTGGCGTCAATGCCGGAAAAAGGCGTAAGAGTTCCGATTGCGTATTGCCAATTGTCGCATAAATCCGTCCCGCCATTCGGCAAAATGCATTTCAGGTAAAATGAGCCAAATGAGCTGAAATATTGCAAATTGGAAATTGAAAAATCACCACTATTGTCGTCGATATTTTTGAGTACGGCCAAGACACTTCTCGCGTTTATGGTGTGCGCCGTATTATTCGAATCATTAATGGAAACAGTGCCGGCGCTAGGCAGGGAAACGGATCCATTATAAAGAACCGAATCTCCGTTTCGAATGAAAAAAGTGGAAGTTGGCGCTGGAGCCGGGTCTACCACCGTAATGCTTTGCGTGGCGGGTGTCCAAGTCTGCCCTTGCGCGGAAATAGTCAAAGTATAGGTGCCGGCAGTCGAATCGCGGTAAAAGAAATTTTTGTTCGCGCTACCGGTACTCATGGTAAGCGTGTTTACAGAGCTCCAATTGGTGCCGTTGGAAGAAAATTCTCCGGTAGGGGAAGTGGAGGCCAGATCCAGATGATTGGTTTCGTTGGTTTGTTCCAAAGTTCCTCCCGTGTTCTGGGTTTGGGTTGTGAGCTGGGCGGAAACCGTATTGATATCTATGGTTTGTGGAGAACTAGTAAAATTAATCTGGGTAATATTTACGCTGTCGGCGGAAACCAAATTTCCGAAAACAAAAATTACTAGCAATACGAAACTGAATTTGTATATTTTTTTCATATTCTTATTTTAATTTCCACTCGATGATGTCGCCATCTTTGAGGGCATAGGAAGAAACGCCGACGGTCGCCTCTTTTCCGTTAATGTAATAAAGCAAGTTTTTCCCATTGCCGGAATGCAATGTTCCGATATCCGTTACGAAGAATCCAAGACCCGGATAAATTTTTCCGGAAAATTCCATCGTGCCCGCATTTTTTGCCTGTATCAGAGCGTCATAAAAAAGGGTATTTGCGGGTACGGATAAATTAAACTTTATTTTTCCAGCTGAAACGGTGATGGAACCTGTTCTTTGTGCTACAGAATTACCACCCCTAACCCCTCCTTGATTAAGGGGGGGTGGCTCAGACTTTAGTTGAGACGGGGTGGTTTGATTTGTATTTAAAATGACAAAAACTAGAAACCCTATTATTAAAATTCCAATATATAATTTTTTGTTTGGTTTGTTCATCTCAATAAATAAAAAAATCCTGCCGAGCAGAATTTTGGGTCCTTCAAATTAAAGATATAAAGAAGGATTATCCTGCTCGGGACTACTGAAACAATTGGTATTCGGACTTGTTCCTCGACTTAATGTCTCGGACTTACCGTAGCGGCACTGTACTGGAATCTAACCAGTTTCCCCAATCATCTCTTAAAATTGTAAAAATAACTCTTGAACTTTTTTATTGTATTCTTTCTAGAAATGATTGCAAGCTTGCCAAACTTTCAAACTGTGGAAAAGTATTTCTTACTTTTTATTTTTGCGATTTTCAAAGAAATAATATAATATAAGCCGTATTGGCCCTATCGTCTAACGGTTAGGACAACGGGTTTTCAAAGATCGGAAGAGCACACGTCTGAA
>CAYIUM010000029.1:0-6182 GCA_964366675.1 uncultured Candidatus Saccharibacteria bacterium | reverse complement strand
TTCAAAAAGATCAATCAAAATCCAACTCTCAAACGAGAGTGTTTGAACGTGAACGTCTGCCTGGAAAAAGAATTCTTCTCATTGGAGATAGGGAGCTTCACAATTTTGAAGCACTTCGTGACTATGCAAATCGTAATTCCGAAATTCAACCAGGAGGACTAATTGTACCCGGAGGAGATGTTGACAGAGATATAATTGCCGCAGCTGATTATTTTAAAGACATGCGATCAAAAGGTGTCGCTGTGCCAATCCAAGAAGAAAATGGGGCGACCGGATTCCATTTTCAAAGCCGGAAAGGTGTTGATTTTAGTTACGAACATGCACCCTATGAAGCTACACGCTTTAAAGAAGAAAGATACCGTCAGGGGTATTGCACTCGTTTAGCCGAGATGGCAAAAAGAGCAAATCCGGATTTAATTTTTCTGTCAAATTTCAAAATTTTCCTTCATCCTTCTTTTGTGGAAGTATTCAAGGATAAAATTGTAAACGTGCATCCATCAGTATTACCCCTCCTTAAAGGTTTCCGGCCGGAGCACCGTGCAGATCAAGGAGAAGAGCCAGGAGCAAGTGGTTATACAATGCATTTAGTTGATACCGATCTTGACGGCGGGCCAACTCTTTTTCAACAATATGTACCGCTTGAACCGAAAGATGTTGAAAGGGAGAAACGACTCGGTAGTAAAGAATATAGTAAGAAACGAGAAGAAGCCCATCGTTTAAAAATTATCCAGGCCCAGGCGCAATGGTCTCCACAAGTGCTTGCGTTAGTGGCGTCTGACACACCACGAAAAATCGTAACCGGAGCTGAAGCCTTTATAGCGGAAGGACGTCCGGATTTTCCCGACATTGAAACATATCGAAATTACAGTCGTGTGCTTTTTGAAAAAGGGAATGGATGGCGAAATGCTGAAATGATCCAGGGCGCGCCCCAAAAAAGCAATGAAGCAGGGCCAGATGTCATCACTCGATACTCATTCGTTATACCCGGCGAGCCAGAAGTGGCTTCTCGACGTTTTGCTCGATTAATACAACTTGCAGATGACATACGAAGCAAACGTGGCATGAATGGAGGACTCAAAACGAAATACATCAAGCAACTCGGAAGCCCAGCGCATTCGACTGCGTACATCGAATTTCCATATAACGCAGAAGAAGAATTCAAGACGCTTATGCAAGAACAGATGAACGATGTAACTCTCGAGATAGAAACTAAGCCCACTCGAGTTTTAGCCCCCCGGAAACCATTCTTGACTGACGACGCTCATTAGTTTTTCCAAGCCTCCTTCGTCATAAAGAATCGCCTTTAAATTCGGGCATTTTTTCATGTCTAGTTCATCGATCCATTTTGGTTTATCTTCAATAAAAATTACTTTTTCATTTTTGTTCTTACTACAGATATCATAAATGACTTCTTTCTTGCTTTTGGAAATTATGTGTATTTCGGAAAAAAGGGAAGTAGTATTAGTCCTTTTTATTTTATCTTTCTGAAATTTTTCTTCGCTTTCGCTGACAATATAACAGTTTTCCTTGCCTAATTTTTTAACTACTTCTAGTAAAGGAATATTCACAAAATTCTTGCATTCGCTCATTATTTCTTCATATATTTCTTCCGCTTTTTTCTCTTTCCCCACGCGATTCAAAAGCACTGCTAAATAATTTTTAATTAAAAATTGATTCTTTCGCACTTCTTTGTAATATTCAGCTGATACCGTTCGAGGCACGCCGGCTTTTTCCAAGCAGGCATACATATGCTCTTTAAATTGTTTGGTATTATTGAACAGCACATCGTCGAAATCAAAAATGAATTTCATTATTTTTTTATTATTTTTCCGATAACTTCGGCTAGTTTTTTAGAATCATGCCTTGCAATACTTCTTGCAAGAGTGTCTCCGGCTTCTTTCACTATTGTTTCTTCTGATTTAAGTGACAAATTACCAGGTATTACATTATCGATAGTTTTTCCTAAATACTTTGTCAGCCTGTCTACATAAATATCCGTCTCTTCACTTTCTAAATTTTCTACAGCAATGATTTTTGTTTTACTTTTAGCTAGAGCCTCTTTGAACCCTTCTGTAATTAGATTGGGGACAATAGATGTGTAGAAAGCTCCAGGAGATATTATTGTGTAATCTGCTTCCTTAATTACGAGAGCCGCTCTTGGATTCAATTTTACCGCACCTTTATAAAAAACTCTTTCTATGTCGGAAATTTTTAGATTCATGCTTATGATGTTACTTTCGCCTTCAACTTTTTCTCCTTTTGGGAGTATCGCAATCAATTCCGCATTGTCTAAAGTCGAGGGTATAATCTTACCTTTTACATCTAAAACTTTCATGGCTATATCCAATCCTTTTTCAAAACTTCCCGCAGATTTTTCCAAGTCGGCTAGAAAAAAATTTCCGGCTGCATGTCCGTCCGGCCGTCTGTATTTCAAGAAATCATGCAAATCTTTACTAGGAGTAAGAGCAGCGAGACATTGCCTTGCGTCACCCATGGGATGAACTCCAAGCTCTTTTCGTAAAATACCAGTAGAGCCACCGTCGTCAGCCATAGACACGATGGCAGAAATGGAGATACCAGATATGTTTTTTATTCCTCGAAGCACCCTATAGCTTCCGGTTCCTCCACCTATTGTGACCACATTTTTCATAATTATTATACTAGCCCAAATTGCTAAATTTTGCTATGATTTCTTCATCATGTGCGGAATAGTAGGTTACATTGGGAAAAAACAGGCTTTACCAATCCTGCTTCAGGGATTGCGTGATTTAGAATATCGCGGTTATGATAGCGCCGGCATTGCAATCTTAGAGGATGGAAAAATTGAAAGAGTGCGAGAGGTGGGAAAGGTGGATATGTTGGTAAAAAAAATCGATGGACAAAAATTAGGAGGCAGTCTCGGCATTGCCCACACCCGCTGGGCTACCCATGGAGGAGTTGTAGAAAAAAATGCTCACCCTCATACGGCTGGCGCCGGAAAATTAATTTTAGTGCATAACGGCATCATTGAAAATTATAGAGAGCTGAAAGAAAAACTAAAAGAATCGTTAGAATCAGAAACTGACACAGAAATTTTAGCCAAATGGATTTTCCAAAATTATAAAGGCGATTTGGCGCAAGCGGTGAAAAATGCTTTGACAACAGTCCGAGGTACATATGGCTTAGCGGTCATGCATGCCGACCATCCCGATGAATTGGTGGCGGCACGGATGGGTAGCCCGTTAGTTATAGGAATTGGTGAAAATGAATATTATCTGGCTTCTGATGTCACTCCAATGCTTCCTTTTACCAAACAAGTTAGTTTCTTGGAAGACGGGGAAGTGGCAATAATAAAAAGGAGTGGATTAAGTATTTTTAATTTAAAAGACGAGCTTGTTGCCAAAAACATTACCCAGATAAATTGGGACGCAGAAAAAGCGCAGAAAAACGGATTTGAAAGTTTTATGTTGAAAGAAATTTTTGACCAGCCAACGGTGTTTGAAGACGCAATTAGAGGGCGGGTAGACATGAAAGAAGGAACGGCTAAACTCGGAGGACTAAATATGAGTTTGGAAGAAATGCGAAAGGTGAAAAGAATCGTTTTAATTGCCTGCGGTACCGCTTCGTATGCCTGCCTGGTGGCAAAATATGCTTTTGAAAGATTATCCGGTATTCCTACAGAAGTTGATGTTGCCAGCGAGTTTCGTTATCGAGATCCAATCATAGATGAACATACTTTAGTATTTGGCGTATCACAGTCGGGTGAAACCGCCGATACAATTATGGCTTTACGGGAAGCTAAACGAAAAGGCGGAATAGTTCGAGGAATCGTCAATGTTGTTGGTTCGACAATCGCTCGGGAAACAGGAGCTGGAACTTATATTCACGCTGGTCCAGAATTAGCCGTAGCTTCAACTAAAGCTTACACTAACATGGTTGTAATTCTTTTATTATACGCTCTAGAGTTTGGACGCCTGCACCATACTACCGTGGCCACCGGACAAAGAATATTGCAAAGCTTGCTTGAAATTCCAGAAAAAATGAACGAGATTTTAAAGAAATCAAATAATATAAAATTTTTGGCAGAGAAGTATAAAAATTACCCAGATTTCTTCTTTATCGGAAGAGGTGTAAATTATCCCGTTGCCTTAGAAGGTTCTCTTAAATTAAAGGAAATTAGTTATATTCACAGCGAAGCTTACCCGGGAGGAGAAATGAAACACGGAGCTATTGCTTTATTATCAAAAAATTTTCCAGTATTGGCTATTATGACAAAAAACCAATTATATGAAAAAATGAAGAGTGGGGTACAAGAAGCTCGTGCTCGAAATAGTAAAATTATCATAGTTGCTACTGCTGGCGACGAGGAGGTAAAAGAATTAGCTGATGATATTATTTACGTTCCAAAGACTATGGAACTTTTAGAACCATTATTGAATACCATTCCTTTACAGCTATTCGCATATCATACAGCAGTAGCTTTAGGCCGTGATGTTGACCGCCCGCGCAATTTAGCAAAAAGCGTGACGGTGGAGTAAAATAAAATATATGGAAAAAAAATTAATCAAGGCATTAACGTTGGATATAAAAAGAGATGGTTGGGAAAAAAGTCGAGGTTTTGTCATGCGTGACGTGCCAATGCCGACTCTGGATGAAAAGAAAAATCCCGAAGACGCTATCTCGGTAATTTTGAAAATACGTTACGCGGGCGTATGCGGTTCAGACAGAGGATTGTGGCACCGAACTGCTTTTAAGGATTTAGTGCATGGCTCTCTTGCGAAAGAAAAGAAAGATATGCGAATTACAGGGCATGAATTCGTGGGTGAAATTGTTCAAATGGGTTCTATGGTTAAAAATTTATATTCTGACCCTGACCCTCAAAATAAGGCGAAAATTGATATCGGCAGTCTCGTATCAGGCGATTCTCATGTAACCTGCGGCAAATGTTTTCAATGCCGCATAGGGGAGGCGCATGTGTGCTTAAATGAGTCAATTCTCGGCATCTCTATTGATGGAATTTTTGCTGAATATGTAAAAATTCCCGCAAAGAATTTATGGGTAGTAGATGAAACTCGACTACGACTTGAAATTGCAGCTATTTATGATCCATTTGGGAATGCTGTTCATGCGACAACTGTTACAGATTTCCGGGGCGCCCGAGTAGCAATCTTTGGCTGCGGTCCAATTGGTCTTTTTTCAATACTTTTGGCTAGAAACTTCGGTGCAGCAAAAATTATCGCAGTAGATATACTCCCCGAAAATTTACAAATGGCAAAAGAGTTGGGTGCTCACGAAACTATTTTAATTCCGAGAACCAATAAAAAAAATTCTTGGGAGCCAGATCAGTCAGTGATAGATCAGATTATGAAACTTACTTATGGAAAAGGCGTGGATGTGTCTATGGAAATGGCAGGGGCTTTTTCATCCGTCAATAATGCTATCGATAGCACTCGAAGAGGAGGACATGTTATATTCTTTGGAATTAAGGACGGAGATCTTGTGATTCCGAAATTTTCCCGTTTAGTTGTGAGAGGTCTCACTATTCACAACATCATCGGACGGGAAATTTTTCGCACCTGGCAGATAGCTCAACGAATTTTGAACGACAAAACAAATGGTATCCAAGATGCCATCTGGAATGTGATTCTTAAAAAAGGAAACGGGACAATATTGCCGTTCAAAAATTTTACGCCAGAGAGTTTTGAAAAAGCGATGAATGAGAACCCAAAAATCATATTCAAAATTCAGGATTAAAAAATTATGGATATACATACAATAAAAGAGAACAAAAGCTATGCCATAAAAGTGACGGCCGAAGAAAACGGAGAAATTCTTGGCTCTGCATACTTGTATATTATGTTCAATGACTTGCATAAAGAACCTTTTGGATTTTTAGAAAATGTATTTGTGGAAGAGAAAAGTCGAGGAAAAGGAATTGGTACCAAACTGATAGAAAAGGCGATAACTGAAGCGCGAGGTCAAAACTGTTACAAGATCATTTGTACCAGCCGTTATGAAAATGAAAAAGTTCACGGGCTTTATAAAAAACTTGGATTCAAAGATTATGGTAAAGAATTTAGAATGGATTTACTAGAAAAATAATACTTGTCCCGTACTAAATTTTTGATTACGGGACATAACAATAAATATTATTAATTAAAATTTTAGTACTGGGATGGATAAAGATAAAAAAACAACAAAAG
>CAYIUM010000028.1:0-6283 GCA_964366675.1 uncultured Candidatus Saccharibacteria bacterium | reverse complement strand
TTATGCTTGGAGGAGGAGGAAGAAGAGGAGGGAAAAATACTGCTTCTCCTGCCTGCAAAGATCCAGCTGCCCTTACTGGTGGGGCAGGTGCATATATGGCTGTACGAGTAATTTGGTCAGCCGCGTTCCCAGATGAGTCTGTAGCATTGTATGTAATATTATACGTTCCAGCCGCTGCCGTATTAACAATGTCGCCTCCGACTACGGCAGTAAGTCCTGTATCATAATTGTCGCTTATGGTTACATTTTGCTCTGTGTATGTGTCTCCTACAGTCAAGTTTATAGTACTGTTTCCCTTAAGGGTAATAACTGGCTTGGTCGTGTCCACTACTTGTACGGTGCGCGTGACTTCTGTGGCGGCATTACCTGAAGAATCAGTGACATTGTATTTCACAGAATATGTCCCTAGCGTATTCGCATTAACTGCACTTGTATCGATGGTTGCCGTTAGGCCTGTATCAACATTATCAGAAACTGTTGCGCCAAGTTCGGAATATGAACCATGCACCTCTATCGTCTGCGGATTCGCGCCGGTGAGAGTCATCACAGGCGCTGTGGTATCTAGGGTGTAGGTGACCGTAATTTTTACAAAATCGTGACTGGTCGTGGTATTGACATCGCCGCTTCTGTAAGTCAAAAACCGCACCTTTATCGTGTTTGCGATTGTTGGAGTATTGATATACGAACTCACATCTTTTGTCTCTGAAAGATCGGTATTGGAAATAGAAGGCAGAGTTAGAGTTTCATTATGCCAAGTGCTTCCATCCCAGACTTCTAGTTTTGCCGCGGTTAATGTGCCGGACCTCCTGAATTCATGGGTAATAAATATATTGGAAATTTGAGCGTTTGTTGGAACACTAGGTGTAAAAATAAATTCTAGGTAGCGGGATTCGTCATAATCCGTAGCGTTGTTGGTCCATGGATTGGTCTGCATCCGACTGTCGTCACTTGTCCCGAGTTTAGCAATGTCAGAAGAAATAAAAGCCCCTGAAGTTCCACTACTGACATCAAATCCGCTCGTTGTAAAATATTCGGTTGTGTCGGCAAGGACTCGTGGAGCTGATACAAAAGGGATGCTAAAAATAAAAATTAACAGAAGCAGTAGGACACGCCTGCATATCTTCCTTTTCATGTTATCGGTAATTGTACTATATGCATATTTTAATTCAATGTGCTAAAATAACTTTTATGAAAGATAGACTATATATTAAGGATTTAAAAGATAAAGTCGGAAAAGAAGTCACCATCGCCGGATGGGTAGATGTCAGGCGTGATCAGGGCAAAATGGTGTTTTTTGATATGAGGGATATGACAGGAAAGGTACAATGCGTAACTTTGCCAAACCATGCGGAGGCTATTCTTCAAGCCAAAGAAATTCGTCCTGAATGGGTGCTGGAAGTGAATGGAATAGTCAAGGAACGCAAAGACAAAAATGCAAAGCAAAGTATTGGTGTGGAAATCGAAGTGACGGGAATTAAAGTATTGAATAAAGCGGAAACTCCAAATATAGATGTGACAACCGAAGGCTATGAAATAGGCGAGGAACACAGGTTGAAATACAGATATCTTGATTTGCGCCGATCGCGTCTGCAAAAAAATATTCGCCACAGGCATAAAGTTGTAAAATTTATACGTGATTTTCTGGACAAAGAAAATTTTATTGAAGTGGAAACTCGTATTTTAACCAATTCTACTCCTGAAGGCGCAAGAGACTATATTGTGCCATCTCGGCTGTGGCAAGGAACTTTTTACGCTCTTCCGCAATCTCCGCAACAATATAAACAGCTATTAATGGTTGCAGGAATGGAAAAATATTTTCAAATTGCGCGATGTATGCGCGATGAAGACACTAGAGGAGACAGACAACCAGAATTTACTCAACTTGATCTCGAAATGAGTTTTGTGGAAAGAGAAGATGTGATGGCTTTAAACGAAGCCCTTTTGATAAGTATTGTAAAAACCCTTTATCCGGAGAAAAAAATCCAGCAGGTTCCTTTTCCTCGGATTACTTACAAAGAGGCGATGGAAAAATACGGCACTGACAGGCCTGATTTTAGAAAAGATAAAAATGATAAAAATTTATTGGCCTTTTGTTGGGTGATTGACTTTCCATTTTTTGAGAGAACAGATAAGTCGGACAATGCTCAAACGGAGGGTGAATGGACTTTTACACATAACCCTTTCTCTCGTCCGCAAAATGAACATATGGAAAATTTGATGAACAAAAAAGATATCGCAGACATTTTGACTACTCAATACGATGTCGTGCTGAATGGTTCTGAAATCGGCGGGGGCAGTATCCGCAACCATGAACCGGAAGCGTTGAAAAAAGTTTTTGAGATTATGGGTTATCCATCCGACAGGATCGATAAAAATTTCGGGCATATGCTCCGAGCGCTCGGTTCTGGTTGTCCGCCACACGGAGGCATTGCTTGGGGTTTTGATCGGTTTATGACTATCTTGGAAAACGAACCAAACATCCGTGAAGTGATTGCCTTTCCAAAAACAGGCGAGGGCAAAGATTTGATGATGGATTCGCCTTCTGCGGTTTCAGACAAACAGTTGAAAGAACTTGGCATAAAACTTAGTAAATAATTTTCTGAATGCTTTACACAATTTCCGGCAAGGTCATAAAGGGGGATGGTTATGGAAAAAAGTTAGGGTTTCCGACTGTAAATTTAACTACTACGGAGGCATTGCCTCCGGAAGGGGTATACGCCGGAGTTGGGATTTTGGAAGGCAAAGAGTATCGGGCGGGAATCATTATTGGCCCAAAAAATAAAATTGAGGGACACTTGATAGGGTACGATGGGGATGCTTACGGTAAAGAAGTGACGCTAGAAATAAATAAATTTTTGAGGGAATATAAAAAATTTGACACAGAGCATGAATTGATTATCCAAATAACGAAAGATTTAAAATTATGTTAAAAGATTACACCGGTCCTATTTTTATTCTTATCGCCGCCACACTCTGGGCTTTTGACGGGCTTATTCGCCAGCATTTGTATTCGCTTCCGCCCATTACTATAATATTTCTCGAGCATATTTTCGGACTTATTCTGTTATTTCCATTTGTTTATAAATATCTTTTCAAAACAAAACTTTCTAAGAGGGAATGGTGGCTCATTGTTCTCATATCCGTATTAAGTGGACTTTTTGGCACTCTTTGGTTTACCACTGCTCTCGGCAAAGTACATTTCATTACCTTGTCAGTTGTATTTCTCTTGCAAAAACTTCAGCCAATCTTTGCTATCACAAGCGCTCGTATATTTTTGAAAGAAAAACTTGATGCTCGATATATCAAATGGGCTGTGCTTGCTATAGTCGCTGCTTATTTTGTGACGTTTAAAAACGGTGTTGTAAATTTCGCCACAGGCGAGGGGACTATCATAGCTGCTTTGTATGCCCTAGGCGCAGCTTTTGCTTGGGGCACATCTACTACATTTTCTAAAATGCTCTTGGGTAAAGTAGATGCAAAAATTTCTACTTTTTACAGATTCTTATTTACTATTGTTATAGCTTTGCCAGTATTATTTTTGATGGGCAAGGGATCGAGTTTATCTGCGCCAACTTTCTCTCAATTTGGCTGGCTCGCTTTGATTGCTATTTCGACTGGCATGGTCGCTTTGCTTATCTACTACAAAGGACTAGCGAAAACTCCTGTGCATATTTCTACTATTTTAGAATTAACTTTCCCCTTTATCGCCATATTTTTAGATATGATAGTAAATCATACAGTGCTTTCAATTTCTCAATGGGTCGCCGCTATTGTGCTTGTATTTAGTATTTACCAGATTGCAAGATTACGGGAAGAACAAAATGAAATCTGAAGGTTTATTAAAGAAAAAATGCGTACCGTGCGAAGGGAGGGGAATTAAACCTTTAAGCAGAACCGACGCGCAGGATTATTTGGATGAATTGCAGGGATGGACATTAAACAAAGATGAAAGGCAGATTTCCAAAGAATTCAAATTCAAGGATTTCATCGGGGCTATAAATTTTGTGCATAATGTAGCTGACATTGCAGAAGCAGAAGGTCACCATCCGGATATTCATATTCACTATAATAAAGTTCTCCTAGAACTTTCGACTCATGCGATAGGTGGACTTTCCGAGAACGACTTTATCCTCGCCGCCAAAATCGATGCGCATAAATAAAAGAAGCCAGTACTTTTTCTCTTTGTGAGTGTTACTGGCTTCCTGAGAATTAGATTAGGATTCTCAACCTATCGTTCGGATAGATCCGAACTTGTATTTTTAATGAGATGAAGAAACTCCAACGGCTCCTTAAAATGCCTCCGAGCGTAGCTTTCGGCAATTGTGGAATCGTGACGAAGCGTGCTAAGAGAGTTGACCGGGGTTCTGCCTTGATTTGTTTTACCGACCACGCATGTTACAGACACGTAGTCGTACCCTTTTACTCCCGATTTTGCTCTCACTTGTGGAATTTGCGCCATCCATGCTACTCCGACCCATTTCGCCGCTGGGAACCGCCATGCGTTTTGTTGATGCAATTTACACATGGTGAGTCCCGAACTTATGACGTCGTCGATAACCACCACGGTTTTCACCGTCGTAATCATGAAAATGTCAGGACAGATCGTTTCAGTTATCACGACTGGGTCGGTTCCTGGCATCCAGAAGCGTTTAGCATAGACACCAGTCGTAGTAGGAAACTCCTTGCAGACTCGGGAAAGCCTGCGGGGATAGTTTGAGCCATTGCCAGGAAACACTAAGAGTGTGTCTGGCTCTTTCTCAACTATTCCTTTTAAGATTTCCTCCAGACCAACGGCGAGTTGTGAGTCTTCGAGAAACAACAGTTCGTAGCCATCGCTCGTTTTGAGTGATTTCAGTTCCTGTTGTACTTCTGGTGCAAGCAGTTCATCCAAAAGGATTATACGTCCATCAGTTATGAGTGATTGCTTGTAGTGGAGTGACGGATACTTCTGTAGTGATTTCATGATGTTACCTTATTACTAATCACCACAGTAGTTCTCGTGAAAGAACACAACATCTGAATTCATCAAATCCTCGATGAAGTTGTTGACATCACTCGTCGAGATTCCTGCGGCATTAAAAATCTGCCGCATCTGTTCCTCGGGACGTCTACCTCTAACTTGCTTGCCGAGTGGCAACCTTGCCTCTTCCAGGATTTTTGCGAGCGCCTGAAAACGCTCCTCTGACAAACGGTATTCTGTGTGCATAAATATCTCCTCTATTGATTTGTTAAAGAACCATCCTCTTTTGGAAAAAGAAAAACCCCTTCCAAAAAGGGGTTGAGCGTGACAAGTCTCAAAGCAGAATCACAACCACCCCCTTTTTGCAAAGGAATTGATGTGATGGGAAATTGAGTTTTTTAAAATTAATCTATTCATAAATTTTCTTGGCGAGTTCAATAGCTTTTTCAACCGCTTCTTCGGGAGTTTTCGCTCCGTAAGTAATAATTTGTCTAGATTCATCTAAATAATTATTTATAAATTTGTCATAGTCAGGATTAATATTTTCAATTATAATGTTTGGTTTTTTATTTCTATAAGCTATACATATTTCAGCAAGAGTTCCAGCTCCACCGGGAATAGTAATAATCGCATCACAGCTTAATATCCCTGCGAATATAAAATCCCCGACATCAATGGGTGTTAATACCTCAATGTCAATATATTTATTTGAAATACCCCTTGTTCTTCCTGGTGTACCGACCGTAATTCCATTTTTATTTTTTGCCCCCTTGCTCGCAAGTTCCATAACACCATCCATCCCGCCGGTAAAGACAATCACCTCTTGCTGTGCAAGCAACTCGCCAATTTTTTCCGCGAATTTACAAACTTTTGCTTTCATTTTTGAATCTTGTGGATATTCGCTAACAGCTGGACCCATAACTCCTATTTGTAGTTTTCTTAATAGTTTTTTCATTTTTTTTATTAATTAATAGATTTTTATAATTATTTGTAATAAACAAAAACCTCCTCAAACTTGAGAAGGGATTTTTGTTTGTATCTTAAAATTCTAACATATTAAGAAGACCCTTTCGCAAGTTTGAGAGGGCTATGACGGTGGTTTAAACGGGAAAGTATTAGGCGATACCCGCCGAGGCTTCCGTTGAGCCACTTTGCGATTCTAGCGATAGTTGTCGATGAGAGTCCGGTACTTTCGGAAATTGCATTGTACTGCACATCTTTGGAAAGCAGGGAAGCAGCTTCAAATCTATTGGCGAATTCGTTTATTTCTCGCGGGGTCATGAGATCGCGGAGAAAGCGCTTTGCCTCGTCAGCATTTTCAAG
>CAYIUM010000027.1:0-6376 GCA_964366675.1 uncultured Candidatus Saccharibacteria bacterium | reverse complement strand
ACCACTGCTATATTTTTATGGCTTTCCGACAGTAATTTGGACATCAAGTATTGCACTTCATTCGTGTCCTGATATTCGTCTATATGGATATATTCCCATTTTTCTTGATAAATCCGCCTGATTTCCTTGTTTTCTTTCAGCAATTTTGTCGCTTTTAAAAGCAAATCGTCAAAATCCAAAGAATTTTCCTTTTCTTTTTTCTTCTCGTATAAATGCCAGATTTGCGCCACAATTTTTCCAAAATAATTTGTACCATTGCCTTCCCTTTCCGCATAATCCGCCAAGTGCGTGAATTTTCCTTTCTCTCGCGAAATTATATTTTTTATTTTCCTCGGATCATATTGTTTGGGATCAATACTAATTTCCTTCATTGCTTCTTTGATCAGTCCCGTTGAATCATTTTCGTCCAGAATAGTGAAATATTTCGTTAATCCTAATAATCTGGCGTTTTCTTTTATAATATAGACCCCGAGGGAGTGGAAAGTGGAAACGAACGGAATTCTTTCCTGTCCTTTTGCATTTTTTTCTATCTCTGTAATGACCCGTTCTCTCATCTCTTTGGCGGCTTTGTTGGTGAAAGTGACGGCTAAAATTTTTTCCGGCGCTATTCCATTTTTTATCAGATTCACAATCCGATGGGTGATGGTTTTGGTTTTTCCCGCGCCAGCTCCGGCCACAATCAAAAGCGGACCTTTGATATGCAAGGCTGCTTCTTTTTGTTCCTTATTTAGTCCTTGCAGATGATTTTCCACTGTCATCATCTTAGCATACAACAAAATAGCCCTTTTGTTGGGCTACTTTATATTATTTATCTATTCATCACTAGCTAAGTTTTCTGCTTCTTCCAACACGAGCTTGTCCAATTTATCACCAGCTTCTTTTTCTATTGTATCCAACTCAGAACAAATTTTTTCAACGTTAGCTGTTGATTTATTAACTCTCGCCTCAAGATCATTCATTACTTCTTCGGATTCCTTATTGGTCGCATCTATATCTTGGTTGGCTTTTTTTGCCTCACCCAATAGATCATTAAGTTGGCTGTTTAAATCTTTGACCTTTTTACTTTTTGTTGTATTTTGATTTGTTGTCATGTTATTTATAATTTTAAGTCGGCAACGCCTCTTGTAAATTTATCCATTGGCAATTTTTTCCACTTATAATACCTTTCGAGAAGGGCCTTGAATTTTTCAGGCTCTAATTTCTGTCTTCTAGAGAATCCTGTGACCCTTAGAAAATCATTTTGATTAACAAGTTCTCGAGAAACATTTTCACCGTGTTTTCCTCTAAGATAAACATTCCACTCAGTAATAAAAGTCAGGATGTCCAATTTCTCTTTTTCTATTTCTGTAGAATCTTGTTCTAGAGTTTGTGCAGATGTTTCTGATGCCTGTGAAGTTTCTCTTTTAGCAGTATCTGAATCCCCTGAAGACTCTGCCCTTATGTGCGCTCGTGTATCTTCTGTGCCCCTAAATACTTGGCCCCTTTCTCTTACCGGGACTTCCATTTTTACTGGTCTTTGTGCTTTTACTCTCACGAATTGTTCTCTCTTATCTCTATATGGATTGGCTTTAGCGTCAACCTTTGCAATTTTTTTATCAATGACCGCTTTTCTTTGCTCAAGACTTGTTTTTCCTGCCCTTATTTTCTCCCGACCTTCCGTTAATATTTCCTCAAGCGCTTTTACAGCTCCGTCATTTCTTATTTGTTTTTCTGACATTCCTGTTGACCTATATGCATCTTCTATCTTTGTTTTTTTATTTTCTATGCCTTTCAGTCTGGCCAATTCCTCATCGTGTTTTATGTTTGTTGCCATTATAAAAAGTTCCGCTTCTTCTCTACAGGTTTGCAGTCTCTCTAGTTCTTTTTCCATTGGCTTTAGTTTTTCGTCATATCTGTCAATGAGTCTGTCGGCTATCTGATCCCTTTTGTTCATGTATAATTTGCTTTTATTTTCCCTTTTTTCAAACTTTGACTGGGCTTTATCTTTTTTACCCAATAATTCCGCTTTTTGCGCATCTAGGACTTTCAGTTTTAATTGTAACGATGCAATGCCAGGAAGTTTTTGTTCCCCTAAGTTTTCAATCATAGATTCTATTTCACTTTTTGCGTGATCCAATGCTCCGATTTTTACATCGAAACCATCCATTCTACCTTTTTGTTCAACTGCTTTTTCTTCATGTCTGTCTATCCAATACTGATTGTAGGCAATTTCTAACTTACCAACCATTTTATTTACAATTGGAATTTTATAGAGACCTTCATAAGCCCCAGTAGCTATTTTTTTTGCTCTCTCAGACATTCTGCCGAAAAACCCGCGATTGTCCGGATTAAAATCACTTATAATATTTGTAGGTGTAAGAAAAGGAGGTTCCGGTCCAACATATGGTGTGGAGGGTACGGGCTCAGGCTCAACAGATGGTGTAGGGGGAATAGGTTCTGGTCCGGTAGGTTGCACTGGTGGTGGTAGAGGCTCAGATTTAACAGATAGTGTGGGTTGCGTAGGTGTCGTAGAAGGCGTATGCTCTTTTTTGGTCTTCTCTATTGGATTTTTTTGATCAAGTTCTTCTTTTAACACCTCTAACTCTCTTTTGGCTTGTTCCAACTGATTCCACAACTTAGTTTTTGCCTCTTTTTGTATTTCAAAATTATATTTTTCATTGAGATCACGAACTTTTTCTTGAAGAATCTTTAATGAGCTTAAATTTCCCTGTTCTGGTTTTGATGAATCGTATTTTTTTTGAGAATCTAACTTTTCTTCAAGCGCCTCCAACTCTTTCTTAGCCTGTTCCAACTGATTCCACAACTTAGCTTTTTCTTCTTTCTGCATCTCGGACTTGTATTTTTCGTTAAGATCACGAACCTTTTCTTTAAGAGCTCCGAATCGCTCTTTTGTATTAACTTGTGGAGTATTTTCCATCATCCCTTTTTTTCTTTTCTAAAAAAGTTCAACAATTTAGCCATTTTCCCTCCGAAACTAGCCACTTTTTTTTCATTAGCAATTTTTCTTGCTCTATCTTCAGCGTCAACTCTCTGCTTGTCAGCAACCCTTTGTCTTTCTATGCTTTCGATTCTTGCTCTCTCTTCAGCGTCAACTCTCTGCTTGTCAGCAGCCCTTTGTCTTTCTATGGCATCGGTTCTTACTTTTTCTTCATTAGCAATTTTTCTTGCTCTCTCTTCAGCGTCAACTCTCTGCTTATCAGCGACCCTTTGTCTTTCTATGCCTTCGATCCTTGCTTTTTCTTCGCTTTCAAAAACATTTTGTTCTAAAAAATTACGTTTCCACTTTGTGTCTATTGAAAGTTTTAGATCTTTTTTTTCTTTTTCCAATAAACGAAGTTTTGCAAGTTCTTCTGTATAAGCTTTTCCAGCCGGCGATTCTTTTTCGCCCCTGATCTTTACCGTATAGCTTTTTTGATTTACATCTGAGTTTTCAACTTTTTTAACTTCTTCAGTTTGTTTTCTTATCTCATTTTCTAATTCCTTCAATTGAGTGAATACAGCCTCTCGGGTTTTTTCATATGCTAAATGTTTTTCAATGCTGGTTTTTTCTCTTTCTTTCGTGCGTAGTGCCTCTTCTAATTCCAACACTTGAGACTCATTACGATTCACTTTTTCTGCTTTTTTAATTTGAGCTCTGATGTCCAAAATAGATTTTTCTAGGATTACTTTTTTCTCGGCTGCATCTTTTAAAATGTCCTCATATTTTAATTCTTCTCTAATAGGCACTTCTTGTTGCTCCATTTCAGACTCGGCAGCTTTTTTTGTTCGCTCTGCCTGACGCAACACATCTTCTAACTCTAATACCTTAGGCTCATTACCCTCCTTTTCTGCTTTTTTAATTTGAGTTCTGAGGTCTAGTATCAAGTCATATTCAATCTTGCCGACTTTTCCATTCTTCTTGTTTGTGAAAATAGTTTCTTTTTCCATGTAATTAATTATTGATATCAGCTAATAAAACGGACTCTTGACTTAATAAGATTGTTAATTGGAATTCTACCATTTTTTCATAACAGTGATCTTGTTATACACCTTGGTATTTAATTTGTCAATCTTTTAGGGTAAAAATGGGGGTTATCCACACTATTGATATCCGAATTGACTTTTTGTCTGTTTTGAGCTATCCTTTGAAAGTACCTTTAGATGGCAGAAAATGATAAGAAATGGCAGAAAATCAGGGGTGATGGTACCATCATGAGAATTTTATCTAAATTATTCAGCTCTGTTCCGGCCTTTTCCCTGTTCTTGGGATTACTTTTGCTGTTGTCTATACCCTCGCCGGCGGAAGCCGGATTCATCTCTTCGCTTTTTGGCGATGAAGCTTATGCGCAAACAGATGCGGCAGATTCAGTCCAATCCAATAAAGATTTAAAACAAAATTCACAAACCATGACGCTTCTGCAGGCCAATGTTTCTTCCGCTTCAATTCTTCAGGAAAAAAATACTAAAAATGGCAAACAGAAAGACAATCAAGTCAACGAAAAAGTAAATGTAAATGTTTTATCCGACAACGCCTTGCTTCCAGCTACCGGTCCGCTAGGTGTTTCAGACGGGAAAGATATAGCCGATTCCGCTTCTGAAGAAACAAGCATTTATGTGGTTCGCAAAGGAGACACTCTTTCCGCTATTGCCAATATGTTTGGTGTTTCTATCAATACTATCCTTATTGCCAATGATATGAAAAAGAACGACAAGCTATCCGAAGGGGATGTGCTTTTTATTTTACCCATTTCCGGACTTGAGCACACTGTGGTCAAAGGACAGACTTTGCAGAGCCTTGCCAAACTTTACAAAGTGGATGTGAGCGATATTGCGCTTTACAATGGCATCGCCCAAGATTCTAAATTAGCCGTCGGCGATGAAATTATGATTCCCGGCGGGGACAACCTGATGGACGACGAAGGGGGCGATAAGCCTGCGTCAAACTTGGGGTCCGCCGTCGCTAGAGACGCAAACTATTATATTCTTCATCCTTTGCAGAATCTTATCGGATATTTTATAAATCCGGTGCCCACGGGACGTAAAACCCAAGGCTTGCACGGTCCGGGGAATCGAGGCATAGATATTGGCGCGCCTACAGGCACTCCTATATATGCATCCGCTTCTGGAACAGTGACCATAGTAAAAACAGGTTGTAAGGTGGGACAAAGACGCTGTGGCGGAGGTTACGGCAATATGGCCATTGTCGAACATTCGAATGGCACCAAAACTTTATACGGACATATGTCTAAACTTGCCGTCAAAATGGGAGAACAAGTTGCCCGTGGAGAAGCTATTGGCTATGTCGGCAATACGGGCAAATCCACCGGACCGCATATTCACTTTGAAGTTTTCAGCGCTAGAAATCCCGGCGCCGACTGGAGCTGGGCGAATTAAAAAATTTTCAGTTTTCAATTCTCAATTTACACTGAATTTTCAATGTATAAATGTTTGAAAATTAATTCATTTGATCTTGATTGAAAATTGTAAATTAGAAATTGAAAATTATTCCAGCAGTGTCAGGGCAACCATGGCTAAAACTCCAATCATGACTGCGCCTATTTGCAGAATAGAATATTTTAACTCCTTCGTTTTATGAAGTTCAGGCATAAGGTCCGCTACAGCGATATAGATGAAGCCTCCAGCCGCTATCGGCACGAGCCATGTAGCGGATATCTCTGCTATTTCTCCCAAGGAGAAAAGTACAAGAGCGCCTAAAAGCGCGGCAAGCGCTGAAAGAAAATTGAGCCACAATGCTCGAGCTTTTGTATATCCAGAATGAAGTAGTACCGCAAAATCTCCAATCTCCTGTGGAATTTCATGCAACACAACGGCAATGGTAGTAGCCAATCCGACAGGCACACTTACGAGGAAGCTTGCCCCAATAATCATTCCATCTAAAAAATTGTGAACGGCGTCGGAAAACAAAACTAACTTGCCTACAGGATGAATATGGTTCTCTGTGTCTTCCCCATGATGGTGCCAGTGAAGAAATTTTTCAAGGGCAAAAAACAAAAGAATACCTCCGACAATCAAAGTGCTTGTAAGAGTTACATTTTGTGAATCTTTGAAAGCTTCAGGGATAAGATGAACTAAAGCATCTCCCAAAAGAGCCCCTATCGCAATACTGATAAAGAGAAAAATATACTTCCGCAAGATTTCTTCTTTTAGGGAAAGCATCAATACCCCTACAAATGAAATAAGGCTAACCGCCAGCACACTCAGGAACGTGTATAAGTATATTGTGGTCATAAAAATTTTGAAGCACACACTACAACTAATCTGTGTCTCTATTGTACCAAGCTCGCACCTATTTCCAAAATCGCTGATGTGCCACGCGCGGCGCGCGTGGTGGCTTGAAACTAAATCGTACGCTCGGATTCTGCGCGCCTCGTCCGCT
>CAYIUM010000026.1:0-6564 GCA_964366675.1 uncultured Candidatus Saccharibacteria bacterium | reverse complement strand
ATTGGCGTATTCAATTTCTCGAGGACTGTTCAAATTAGAAACCAATCCGCTTGTCTCATTCGGCAGATCAATGCCTGTTTTATCTTTAATGCCGTAGGCAAGCAAATATTCGCGCAATTTTTCTTTGCCCAGCTGTTGTTCCACAAAAACCATACCGGTATTAAGGGACTGATTCAAAACCTCCTGCATGTTCGTGTTTGGGCCGCGTCCTTTTTTGTCAAAATTGAAAATTTCTTTGTTTTCGACTATTACCGAACCTTGGTCGTTATAGGTAGTTTCCGGAGTTACTACTCCCGTATCCAGCGCCGCCGCCATGACCAAAGGTTTTACCACTGAACCGAATTCCAAGACATTTTCAACCAGCGGATTGGAAAAAATAGAATTGTTTTTTACTTTGGAAAAATTGTTGGGGTCAAAATCGGGCTTTACACCCATGGCGTAAATGGACCCGTCCTGGGGATTCATGATTATTCCACCAATAGAATCAATTTGATATTTTTCTTTCACTTCTGCCAATTTTTTTTCTAAAAAACTTTGAACGGTCGGCTCGATGGTGGTTAGAACATCTCCTTCTTCCACTTCGCCTTTAAACAAGCTCCTGTTTATGTTGGAAAAAACTTCCGCAAAAAAATTTACGTAAGGATTATTATTATTTCGAGAAAGTTCTGTGTTATATGCCCGTTCCAAACCATAGCGTCCGCCGAGTTCCGTATCCCTGTAACCCACCAAGCCGAGCAAGTGGGAAGCAAGCGTCCCTCCGGGATAAAATCGCCATTTTTCTTTGATAATGCTTACTCCGGAAATTTTAAGCGCAGACACGGCATCAGCTTTTTCTTTGGAAAGACGATTAGCCACTTCCTCGTAAGGATCATTGGCCTTAGAGGCTTTAAGTATAAAATCTTTACGATCAAGATTTATTATTTTGGATAATTTTTGGTAAACATCTTCGGCATCAATAATTTTGCTGTTATTTATGGCGATTTTAAACCCAGAAATTTGCGTGGCGGCGGAAATAAGCTGTCCGTCCTTGCTTTCAAAAAAAATAGTCCCGCGCTCGTAAAGATTGCCGGCGGGCGTGACATATTGGCGATCGGCAGATTCTGCATAAGCGCTGCCGTGGATAATTTGAACTAAGAAAAGCTTGGTTATTAAAATCAGGATAAAAACTAAGAAAAATAAAAGAACTATCCTAGATCTGGACACAAAACTATAAGTCATGAGGTTTGTAACTCAAAGATTTATGAGTCGCAAAAGTTGTCTGAATTTCCTTGAATCCCAAAGAATGTGAAAGATCAAGATCCACGTTGCTGGACATGGACAAATAAGTAAGTTCCAAATCCCGAACCTCGCTGGAAAGAGTATAGGCCAGCGCTTCTAGATTTTTGCGCTCCATAATATTGTCAATCATATTACCTAAAAATAAAACATAGAGAAACATTAGTATCCCAAAAGAACATAAAATAATATTCAAAATAAGCTTTTCTAAGCCATGATGTCGGACAGCATGCGCGCCCTGGAAATGCATTTTTAATTGTTGTGGGCTTATTGGTCTCATAATTTTATTTTATTTTCTCTAAAATTCTTAATTTGGCGCTTCTCGCTCTCGGATTTTTTTTAACTTCTTCTTCCGTGGCTATAATTGGTTTTTTGTTCACTAATAATGCTTTTTTTTCTTTTGCTTGCTTTTGATAAAATCTTTTGACTATTCGGTCCTCCAGACTATGGAATGATATGACTGTCATTCTTCCTTTTCCCTTTAATGATTGAAAACCTTTTTCCAATCCTTCTTTCAGCGCTTCCAGTTCATCATTTACTGCGATACGAATTGCTTGAAAAGTTTTGGTGGCAAAATGTATTTTCCCCTTACGAAATTTGGCTGGAATTGCTTGTTCTATTATTTTTACCAAGTCAAAAGTGGTTTTTATTTCGCGTTTTTTTCGGAAAGCCACTATCTCTTTGGCGATTCGGCGGGCTTGTTTTTCTTCACCATAGCCGTAAATAATATCGGCTAGACTTTTCTCCGCCCAAGTATTAACCACTTCTCGAGCGGTGATGTCTTCTGGAGAAGGATTTTCTTTCATGGTCATGAGCAGGGGCTCATTTTTTTTGAAAGAAAATCCTCGTCCGGAATTTTCCAACTGGTCGGAACTCAAGCCTAGGTCGAAAATAATTCCATCTAAATTATGCCAATCGCCTTTATCCAAATCTCTAAAATTAGCATTGACGAAAGAAATGTCGCAACCTAAATCTTTGAATCTTTCTTTGGCTTTGTTGGAAAAAACATCTTGGTCTTGATCCAGAGCCACTATTTTTATATCCGGATATCTTTGGCAAATTTCCAAACTGTGTCCCCCGCCGCCGAAAGTGCAGTCCAATACCACAGATTTATCGTTTAAATTCAAACCGTCTATTGTTTCATTTAAAAGAACTGTCCGATGTACACTCATTGTTCTGCAAGCTTTTCCGCCAATTGTTCCGCCTGCTTGGAAACAATTTCCTTTTGCTCCGACCATGCTTTCTCATTCCAAATTTCCACTCTGTCTTTTACTCCGATAATGGCCGCTTTGTCGCGAAGTCGAATTCCCTCTTGTAAAAATTCCGGTATCAACATCCTGCCGATGGAATCTATGTCCACTTCCGCCGCCCTGCCGAACATGTATCGATTGAAACTTCTCTGATCCGCTTTTAAAAAAGATAAGTCCGCCTCCGAGTCGGAAAGTTTTTTGCTTACCTTTTCCCATTCCTTGATAGTAAAAATAAACAAACATTTTCCAAGGCCAGGGGTGATAATAATTTTTTTGCCTAGCTCTTGGCGGAATTTTGCCGGCATGGAAACTCTATTCTTCTCATCAATTGTATGTATATATTCTCCGATCAGCATAAAATTATTATTTTTATGGGAAATTACTTATCCACATTTTTCCCACTTTTTCCCACTTGATATACATTGTATTCCAAGCCCAAAAGAACACCAAGCCCAACCTGTGGATAACTTTTGTGAAAAGTTGTAGTAGCATGGGTATACTGCGAAAGCAAATCACGGCGAAATGTCATGGACGTGTCCGTCCCGTTCGTTGGTTTGCTTTGAAAAGCCCCTCCTGGAGGAGGGCCCCCCTTCACCACTTCACATTGGGGGATTTGTGGTGAAGGGGGCGCAGAGTTGTTCTTTCTGCAAAAAAAACATCGGCGCCTAAAAACGCCAAAATGCCTCGGGGCCTCGGCTTTCGAGGTTTTCTTTTTTCTGATCTCCGCTAGGACTTTCCTAGCGGAAGGTGATCCATTCAAATATTTCCTTCTTGAAACTACCTTTTTTAGTAAAGTAATTTGGAAAAGATTCTTTGTTCATTATTTTATTTGAACGGTTGTCCTCCAAATAATCTAAATAACTTGAATAAGGATATTCTTTCAAGTATCTCAATGCCTTTGATATATCACTTATTCCTACTTCTTTCCATTTAGGCTCTATTAGTTTGACGGGGTTAAGATGAATATAGGAAAAGAGATATTTAAGATGATTGTCTGTACTAGCATGTTCAGCTTTAAATTTACCTTCAAATAACGCCCCAGACCTCTGATACTTTTTATTAAAATACATGACATAAGCGGTAAGTAATTTTTTCATAAATATACTGATATTCCCCTGCCCTGTATCTGTCACCAAAAGATGAAAATGATTTGGCATTAGACAATAAGCCCCAATATGCACAATAACTTTGCCTCGTTGTGAATCGAATAAACTTTGTTTTTTATTAAGGCTGTCTATTTTGAAACTTTCAGAAGAATTGCAGGCAAAGAGTAAACCAATAAATCTATCATAGTCATTCTTATCTCTAAAAATACGTTGCTTACTATTGCCACGGTTGTAAACGTGATAATATTCTCCCTTCACAAAAGCAATCTTCCTTAATGACATTTCTTAATTATAACATCCACTGCTAGCTACCGCTAGGACTTTCCTAGCGGAGTTAGTTTGCTGTAATTTATTCTGTGGATTTCGGACGCATCAGCGGAAACATTTGAGTTTCGCGAATCGGCTTGTCAGCCAAAAAAGCAAACAGCATTTCTCCAAATCCAAAACCGCAAGTCGGTGGCATGCCATATTCAAGCATTTCCACAAATTCATCGTCTGGCATCATCGCTTCCCTGTCCCCTCCTTCGATTAATTTTTGCTGATCCGCAAAACGCTTCGCCTGATTAATCGGATCATTCAGTTCAGAATATCCGTTTCCCACTTCGCTTCCGGCAATAATAATTTGAAATCTTTCTGTTAGTTCGCTGTTTTCCGGCTTTGCTTTAGATAGCGGAGAAACAAGTTTCGGATGGCCGGTCAAAAACACCGGACCAGTGATTTGCTTGCGACAATGTTTCCAAAGAGTATCCACCAACCGTTCCATGGTATTGCCGTCATAAACGATTTTTAATTTATCCAATTTCTTTTTTACCGCATCGTAAGTGGTATCGAGAATATCAATCCCTGTTTCTTTTTTCACTGTCTCGCGATAATCAATAGTTTTCCATTTGCCTCCAAGATCAAATTTATGTCCACGAGTTTCAAACTTTGTAGTGCCAAAAACATCTTGGGCTATTTTTTTATAAAGTTCTTCCGCCAGTTGCATTCCGTCTTGATAATTCGCGTAAGCCCAATAAAACTCCATATTGGTAAATTCCTGCAAATGATTGGCGTCCGCACCTTCATTCCGGTAAATCCGGCCTATTTCAAAAGTTTTGTCAAAACCCGCCGCAATCAAGCGCTTCTGCCAAAGTTCACCAACGGAAATACGCAAATAAAGCGGAAGTTTGAAATCTTCATTAAAAGTCTTGAACGGCGTAGCTTCGGCTCCGCCAGTAGTAATTTCTAAACTAGGAGTCTCTACCTCCAAAAATCCGTGGTCTTTCATAAAATTTCTTGTAACATCCCAAAATCTTGTCTTTTTCTGTAAAATTTCTTTTATTTCTGGATTCATTAAGATATCCAAATATCTCTTACGAAATCTTTCTTCCACATCCTGCAAACCGTGCCACTTTTCGGGCAACGGACGCAAACTTTTGGAAAGCATTCGCCAATCTTTTGCTTCCAGTGTTTTCTCTCCTCTCTTTGTAGTAAAAAAAGTGCCCTGTGTTTCTACGAAGTCACCAATATCTACAATTTCATTAAAGAAATTAAATTTATCTTCGCCTAAAATATCTTTTTTGAGCAATCCTTGAAAAACACCCGTACCATCATTCAGCGTCACAAAAACAATCGCCCCTTGTCCGCGAATGGACATAATTCTGCCCCCTAGCCATTTTATTTCTTTCTTTTTTTCTAAATTGGCAAAATTTTCCGCCGCTTCTTTTAAGGAAATTTCCCTGTTAGATTCGGCGGGATAAGGATTTACCCCCTTTTTCTTTAAGAGTTCAAGTTTTTTTATTCTAGCCTCTCTTATTTCATCAATTGAAGACATTTTAAAATGTTAAGACACACTGACTATCTTATATTTTACTACCCCTCCCGGAGTTCGGAATGAAACATTGGTGTTTTTTCTCTTTCCTGAAAGCGCTTCCCCAAAAGGAGACTTGTTGGAGACTTTGCCATTGACCATGTCAGCCTCTTCGGATCCCACAATAACATAATTTTTTTTCTCTTTGGATCCTTCTTTCTGCACCACAACGTTGGAACCGATTTCAACCACCTCGCCTCCGCCCTTGGAAATGGTTTGCGAAGACTGTAAAATTTGTTCTATCTTGGCAATGCGCTCCTCTAGCTTTCCCTGATCTTCGCGAGTTTGGTGGTATTCGGCATTTTCGGACAAGTCGCCTAAAGATTTGGCATATGCCAAAGAAGCTAAAATTTCTTTTCTTTTCGGCCCTTTCAAATCTTTCAACTCGACCTCCAACGCTTTCCTTTTTTCTTCAGTAATGTAATCTCCTGTTTGTCGCATAATGTAATTATATTATATTTTTTTGACAAAAGAGTCAATTATATGATAACCTGTGAACATATGGCGAATACTGTAATTGAAGTCAGGAAAAATCCAAACGAAAATAATTCGAGTGTTTTGCGCCGTTTTTCGCGCCGTATTCAGGAATCGGGTATAATTCGCAAAGTGAAAGGTGCCCGCTATAACGTCCGAAAAGAATCAAAACTGAAGGTAAAAAATAGCGCCCTGAAAAGAATGGCTCGCCGAAAAGAAATTGAATACTTAAAAAAACTCGGCAAAATGGTAACGAAGTAAATAGATGCGTTTCGAAAAATTAAAAAACGATATTTTGGGCAAATCATACGCGTTGTCCATTGCCTACGTTTCGGAAAAAAAGTCCAGAGAAATAAACAAAAAATACAGAGGAAAAAACAGAGCGACCAATGTCCTGTCTTTTCCTTTGCGTAAAAATGAAGGAGAACTCGTTTTATGCAAAGCGGTTATAAAGAAAGAAGCGAAAAATCTTCATCGTAATTTGGGGGAATGGCTGGGCTTTTTAGTTATCCACGGCATGTTGCATTTGAAAGGCCTAAAACACGGCAAAAAGATGGAAACGCAAGAAAAAAAATACTTGTCCCGTACTAAATTTTTTATTAAGTGATAT
>CAYIUM010000025.1:0-6597 GCA_964366675.1 uncultured Candidatus Saccharibacteria bacterium | reverse complement strand
CTCTAACTAGACAATTTTATCCTTAGTGATTATTGCAACTACGGTCTCGATTTCAAAGAATGTTATTTGCTGTTTGGTGGAATGGATAATGAAAGAATTTACTTCGGCAATCAAGTAGTCGAATCTCGCGATTCTTTGGATATAGCTTTTTCCGCGAAAATTGAGTTCAGTTATGAAATTTTCGAATCTAAATCCTTTAATAAAGTCTTTTTCAGCTCTTACTCAAAAGACTGCGTGGAGAGTTACTATTTAATTGATTGTAGAAATTGTACAAAATGTTTCGGTTGCGTTGGATTGGTAAATAAAAAATATTATATATTTAATCAGCCTGTTGCTAAAGAAATATATGAAGAATTCATAAAGGAAAATCAGGGAAGTTACACCAAGCATTTAAAAAATTTAGAAAGGCTACAAAAATTGAAATTAAATATGCCTCATAGATACGCCCGTATTTACAAGTCCGTGAATTCCAGTGGGGACGATCTTTCCGAAGCCAGAAACTCTCAAATGTCTTTCACTTCCGGACAGACAGAAGACTCGAAATATTTGTTTTTTTGTCGAAGAGGAACAAAAGATTGTTATGACACTTCTTTCCAAGGCTTTAATGCCGAACTTCTTTATGAGGTGGCTCACGGCTTTGCCGGATCTAATACGGCTTTTAGTATAAGGAATTTAACAAATCAAAATACATACTACAGCGAAGAATGCCAAAATTGTGCAAATATATTTGGATGCGAGGGGCTTCGTAAAAAATCCTATTGTATATTAAACAAACAATACACCAAAGAAGAATACGAGGCGCTTGTGCCTAAAATAATCGAGCACATGAAAACAATAGGCGAATACGGAGAATTTTTCCCAAAAGAGTTATCTCCATTTGCTTACAATGAAACCATCGCCCAAGAATATTTTCCTCTAACCAAGGAAGAGGCTCTCAAAAAAGGATTTGCCTGGCAGGATGAGGAAGAAAGAAATTATAAAATTGACATAAAAACGAAAAATATCCCCGATAATATTAAGGATATGGAAGATGATATAGTAAATAAAGTAATCAGTTGCGGACACGCAGGCAAATGCAGGCATCAATGCACCGAAGCATTCAAGATTGTTCCGGAGGAATTCAAATTTTACAAGCGAATGAATTTACCATTGCCGAGACTTTGTCCAAATTGCAGACATTATGAGCGAATAGGCCAAAGAAATCCGCTCAAACTATGGGACAGAAATTGCATGAAATGCGGAGCCACAGTCAAAACCACTTTCGCGCCCGAAAGACCAGAGATAATATACTGTGAAAAATGTTACCAGCAGGAAGTATACTAAGAAATACTAATAACCCTGCTATCGCTGAATTATTAGCAAAATAAATGGAATATAAAACAGAAAATAAAATATGCCAAAACTGCCAGAAAGAATTCACGATTGAGCCTGATGATTTTGGGTTCTATGAAAAGATAAGAGTGCCACCACCGACATTTTGTCCGGAGTGTCGTTTTAAAAGAAGAGCAGCTTGGCGAAACGATTGGCATTTATTTAAAAAGAAAGATTTCCTCACAGGAGAATTCGTTTTTTCTTTATTTCCAGAAGAAAGTTCTGTAAAAATTTACGACAGGGATTATTGGTGGGGGGATGGTTGGGATCCAATAATGTACGGAAAAGAATATGATTTTTCTAGACCGTTTTTTGAACAATTTAAGGATTTACTTCAGGAAGTACCAATTCCTGCTACCTCGATGACTTTTGTGGTGAATTGTCATTATTGTACTAACGCCAATAATATAAAAAATTGCTATTTTTCAAGGGGAATAGCTTACACTGAAGATTCCGCTTATCTTATCTGGGACCAGGCGTCAAAAAATTGTTTTGACAGTCATATGACCAACAGTTGTGAACTTTCTTATGGCAACGTAAACACAATTAATTGTTATACAACATTTTTTTGTGTTGATGTAGAAAGTTGTCAGGAAATGATTTTATGTAAAGATTGCGTCGGATGCAATAGTTGTTTTGGATCAATTGGATTACGTAATCAATCTTACTGCATTTTTAATGATCAATATACCAAAGAAAAATACTTAGAAAAAATTTCTGAATTTAACTTGGGTTCCCATAAAAATTTTCAAGTGCTAAAAATGAAAGCTTGCAAACATTGGCTCAAGTATCCGCAAAAATATATGCGTGGTAGGCAAAACGTACAGGTTTCTGGTGATTACATTTACGAATCAAAAAATGCTAAAAATTGTTATAGAGTAAGAGAAACTGAAAATAGTAAATTTGTTGAGAATATTCTTAGCGGCCCTGTCAAAGATTGTTATGACTACACAAATTGGGGTGAAAACGCAGAGCTTGTATATGAGTCTTTAATTGTTGGTGTCGGTGCTTCCAATATTAAATTCTGTGTTCAGAGCTGGAATGATGTAAAAAATTTAACTTATTGTGTTTTTTGTCATAATTCTTCTGAACTATTTGGATGCGTTTCCATTCGTAAAAAAAAATATTGTATCTTGAATAAACAATACACGAAAGAAGAATACGAGAAGATGATACCTAAAATCATTAAGCATATGGATGAAATGCCATACGAGAAAGATGGTATTGTTTACAAGTATGGTGAATTTTTTCCTCCATCTCTTTCACATTTTCCTTACGAGATAACTCAGGCTCACGAATTTTTTCCTTTAAGCAAGGAAGAAGCAAAGAATGAGGGTTTTTTGTGGTATAACATCATGAAAAATAACTATAAGATAACTCTTAAAAATGAGAATATTCCAGATAATATTAAAGATGCGAGCAAAGATATTCTTACTCAGACTATTGAATGTGGTCATTGGGGGTCTTGCGAACATGCATGTACAGGTGCTTTTCGTCTAATTGAAACTGAACTAGATTTTTTGAAAAGAATGAGTCTTCCATTACCTCGTCTGTGCCCTAACTGTCGTCATCATGAACGCTTATTATTGAGAAATTCACCAAATCTTTATAATAGAGTCTGTATGTGCGACAAAAATAGCCACTTTCATGGACAAGAAAAGTGCGAAGTGGCATTCAAAACAAGTTATGCTCCGGATAGGTCGGAAATAGTGTACTGCGAAAAATGTTACCAACAAGAGGTTTATTAAAACATGCTACATTTTCTGCGATCGCAGAGTTTGAAGTCATATTATGAAAAAAGATAAATACAACAAGCCAAAAATAATAATCATGTCTGGGTACGGACTCAATTGTGAAGAGGAGACTAAATTCGCTTTTGATTCTGTGGGAGGAGAGGCAGATATTGTGCATATCAATGATTTAATAGCCAACCCAAAAATGCTTTCGGAATATCAAATTCTCGTTTTTCCGGGAGGATTTTCTTATGGAGATGATACCGGATCCGGCAAGGCGTATGCTAACAAATTTAAAAATCATTTAGCAAAAGAGCTTGAAGAATTTTTGTCTCGCGACACTCTGGCTATAGGGATTTGTAACGGATTTCAGATTATGACAAACCTCGGAATCTTGCCCGGCGCTCTAGCGCAAAATAAAAATGGCAGATATATAGATAGGTGGGTAGATTTACAAATCGAAAAAAATAATAGTCCATGGTTGAAAAATATCAAAGAGATTTCCTTACCGATAGCTCATGGCGAGGGACGTTACACTGTAGACCCTAAGCAAAAAGGGACAGTAGCCTTCAAATACGTGAAGGGTCCGATTTGTAAATTTCAAAACTTAGAACCCAACCCAAACGGGTCGGATTATGACATTGCTGGAGTTTTAGCATATAATGGGAGAGTTTTAGGAATGATGCCCCATCCCGAGAGAGCAATGTTTACGCACCAAAGTCCAATGTGGCAAGCACAAGGGAAACCAAAAGGCGAAGGGGCAGGATTGCAGATTTTTAAAAATGCTATTAATTACTTCCAAAAATAATGGACCTAAATGAAAAATGCGCGGTTTTTGGAATTTTTGGAGAGAATAAACTTTTTCTAAATGAAACTGCTAGAGAAACGTATTTTGGGCTTTTTGCGTTGCAACATCGTGGTCAAGAGCACTCGGGAATTGCGACCACCGATGGTAAAAAAATTTATATGCACAAAAATTCAGGCCTGGTGAGTCAAATTTACACGGAAGAAATTATAAAACAACTTCCCGGTTTTGCCGCAATCGGACATAACCGTTACTCTACGTCCAAAGGCAATCATGTTGAATACGCCCAGCCGTTTTTGTATGAAAATCTTTTTGTGTTTGGACACAACGGAAATCTGCCAAGTACCGAAGCGCTGGTTCAATTTTTAAAAAATCGCGGAGAGATCACGGAAAACCGGTCTGATTCCCAGCTTATGACTCAAGCAATCGGATCTTGCATGAAAGAAGGACTATCATTGCCGGATGCGGTGGCTAAAGCATATCCTCTTTTTACCGGAGCGTTTTCTTGCGTGGCTCTCGGATTAGACACCATGGTAGCCTTTCGCGATGCTTGCGGCATTCGACCGCTAGTTCTAGGAAAAAAAGGAAAAGAAATGATCGTATCGTCAGAAACATGCGCCTTACAGACAATCAGAGCAGAATTAGTTAGAGAAATAAGGCCGGGAGAAATGGTAGTAATAAACAAAAATGGAGTAGAAAGCAGAAAACTGGCAGAACAAAAACAAAAACTTGATATTTTTGAATTCATATACTTCGCCCGTTATGACAGTACGATATTAGGCAAATCTGTATATGAAGTAAGGAAAAATTTAGGTAGAATTCTTGCCCAGGAACATAAATTAGATGTCGATATGGTTATTCCGGTTCCAGATACAGCCGTACCAGCGGCTATCGGCTATGCCGAAGAATCCGGAATTCCATTTGAGATGGGAATTTCTAAAAACCACTACATAAACCGCACCTTTATTGACACTACTCAAGAGTTGCGCAATGAAAAAGTAAAAATGAAATTAAGTCAATTGGAAAGCGTGATAAAAGGAAAGAAAATCGCGGTCATGGACGACTCCATTGTTCGCGGAACCACCTCTAAACAGATTGTGAAAATGCTTTTTGATGCCGGAGCCACAGAAGTGCATTTCTTGGTCAGCTCCGCCCCGATAAAATTTCCGGACTTTTATGGCATTGATACCCCCAAACAATCGGATCTCATTGCCTCACAGAAAACGACTAAAGAAATTTGCGAATTTCTCGGAGCTACCTCTCTTTCATATCTGTCAATTAAAGGGATGGTCGCGGCTACTGGACTGCCCAAAAGCCATTTCTCGCTTTCATCTTTTGATGGAACTTATCCTGTCCCTATTTGGGAGCGGGAAAAAGAGATTAATTACGATGTTCCCAAAGAATAAAATAAAATTGGTTTTTATGGTTCACCAAGGGGGCGCTCAAACTAACTTAAAAGTAGTTAGGAGTGCCATTGATGCAAAAATCATAAATGCAGAAATTCTTACGGTTATAATGGACACAGAAAATCCTACGCCAATACTGGAAAAAGTATCTCCGGATTACATATGCCTCGCTGGCTGGAAAAAAATCATCCCTAATGAAATGATAAGAAAATATGAAAACAGAATTTTAAATTTACATCCGGGGTTAATTCCAGACACCATAGATGGTATAGTCAAAAATCCTGATGATACAGAAGGACTCTGGAATAAAGGAATGTATGGCGACAAAGCTATCCAGAATTTTCTAGATCAAAAAAGTACCTATGCTGGTTCTTCGATTCATTTTTTGACTTTGGATTTTGATTTCGGTCCGGTCTTGGGCAGAACTTTTGAAAAGATTGAACCCAATGATACCGTTGAGTCTTTGTATGCTCGACTCAAGAAAAAAGAGAATCAGTTATATGTGGAGGTCCTAGAAAAATTCGCTAAAAATTAGGAAAGGAGAGCGACGGATGCTCGTCCTCTCCCTTTTTTGATACCTCCTTTCGTTTAGTGGAAGTCCTTTTGCAGCTCTAGTGCTGTAAGAGGCTCTTCCGGTTTTGTTAAAAGCTGCAAGGATTCTTTTTCCAAGAAAGCACTGAGACAAGAATCCCTACAAAACAGGTTTCCCCTGTGCTGGACTGGAGTCCTTTCGAACTCCATTTTTTTGCATTGTTTGCAGATGAACATACCTAAAGATAGATAATATCACAAAAAGGAAAATATGCTATAGTAATTTCAAGTTATGGAGAAATTAAAAATTTTAATAATAGGCGCAGGTGGAGGACGAGAACATGCTATAGGCTGGAAGATCGCTCAGTCGGATCGCGCTGGGGAACTTTTTTTTGCTCGGGGTAACGCTGGTACAGCAACACTTGGAACAAATTTAGATATTAAAGAGACAGAAATTTCTAAGCTTATAGAATTTGCTCAGAGGGAAGAAATTGACCTGATTCTTGTAGTTTCAGACGATGCTTTGGCTATGGGAGTAGTTGATGAGTTTCAGAAATCCGATTTGCGTGTCTGGGGTCCGACCAAGGCGGCTGCGCAGCTCGAATGGTCAAAAGCATTTTCCAAAGACTTCATGCACCGACATAATTTACCAACAGCTAAATTTGAAATATTTACTGATTTTGAAAAAGCAAAAAACTATCTGACGAAACAAGTTCTACCGATAAGATCGGAAGAGCACACGTCTGAACTC
>CAYIUM010000024.1:0-6904 GCA_964366675.1 uncultured Candidatus Saccharibacteria bacterium | reverse complement strand
TGTGCTCTTCCGATCTCGCCATCTCTGCCGGGATAGATACTTTACCAGAAGAACACGGTCTTTTATTTTGTGAATATAAAAACGATAAAGTGAAAAACACTCTAGTGGCGATGAAAAATCACGGAATGGATATCTCTAAAAAATATGCTAAACCAGTAACTCCTGAAATACTAGCAGATGTAGATAAAATTATTTTTCTTACCGACGACAACGAAAAGATACCCAAACGGCTTCGTGAGTATCCATATGAACACTGGAAGGTTGAAAATTTTCCTGGTTATCCAACTTTGCAAAAAGCTGAAGAAGTTATTCAGATTTTGAAAGACAAAATTCAAAAAATCAAGAAATACTGAAATACTAATATTTTATCTAAGTTCCTTAGTATATCATATATGATAGTCTAAGGAGTTTTGATTTTTTGCTAGAAGGTTTGAGCATAGTTTATTTATATAAGAATTTCCATCTTCCTCGGCCAGCACGGGGAGGTAAGCCAGCTCTAAGTATTTTTTCTAAAATCTCCCAGATATTTTGGTCTTTGACTGCTTTTAGAAGAGAAGAATATTTACCATTTTCATATCTGACTGACATTCTCGCGATAGTTGCGGGGCTCATATGTAATGATTCTGATATATAAGAAGCGGGTACATCTTGATATAAGAGGTAAATGACCGCAAATCTCTTTGCAAGCATTATCTTTTCCGTATGGGTAAGAAAATCATTTAGGAAAAAGGCCATTTGAGATTTCTTTTCTGATTTTTGAAGAGCATTAGCAAATTCTCGGTATAATCTATCGAGATTTTCTCTGGAAAGCTTTTTAGATGATATGTGTGGCATAGTCTTAGTATATCATATATGATACATTAAGGAAATCCTATATTAAGAAGATATGGGATATAAGAGAGATTATGAAGAAGGCTTAAGGAAGTGTTACAATTGAATTCAACCTTAGCACAAAAACAATCAAATAGGAAAAGAATATGGACAACAACAATCCAACACCTAGTCGGCTTAGTCCTCGCGCGCAGCGAATATACCTCGAAATGACGGAACCCGGACCGTTTAACGAACGGGCAAAGAGGTATTGTGAAGAAGAGGCGAGGAAGAAGAAGGGATTTCGGGGTTTTTTGCGGAGAATTTTCAAGATGAAGTAGTAATACAACTTCATCCAATCCATTTTGGGCTGATCGCGAAAGCAATCAGCCCTTCATGTTTTTTACTTCTTATTTTTTATCTCTTCCAAAATTTTTTTCAATACTTCTTCCTTTGACATTTGGCCGAGCTGGCCATTGTCACGAGATTCTAGAGTTACTTTTTTGGCTTCTATTTCTTTGTCTCCGATGACGATCCAGTAGGGGATTTTTTCGTTTTTAGCGGAGCGGACTTTTGTGCCGAGATTTTCATCAGCATCTTCAAATTCTGCTCTGATATTATTTTCTTTAAGCATTTCAAAAACCTCTTTTGCATATTTGTTGTGTTGCTCACGCACAGGGATTACTTTTACTTGTACTGGCGAGAGCCAGAGAGGGAATGCGCCGGCGGTGTGTTCTATTAGGATGGACATAAATCTTTCAATCGAGCCCATGATGGCCGCATGGATCATCACTATCCGCTCTTGCGCTCCTTTTTCATTGATGCAAAAGAGGTCAAATCGTTCCGGCATATTCATATCGAGCTGGATAGTGGCTACTTGGTGTTCTCGTCCGATAGCGTCTTTGGCCATAAAGTCTATTTTTGGTCCATAAAAAGCGGCTTCCCCTAAAGCTTCGATTGGTTTCTCGCCATTTTTTTCAATTATTTTTCTTAAAGCATTTTCAGAATTTTGCCAGATTTCTTCAGTTCCTAAGTAAGCGCTCATATTTTTAGGATCATGCAAAGAAAGGCGGGGTTTTAAAACGAAACCAAAAGCGCTGTAAAAAGTTTTTACAATATTATAAATTTTACCCATCTCATCACCTGCGTCCTTCAATCGACAAAATACATGCGCATCATCTTGAGTTATTGAGCGCACTCTGGATAGTCCGCCCAATTCTCCGGTTTGTTCATCACGATAAACTTTAGTTGTAGAGGCATATCTTTGAGGAAGTTCTTTATAGCTCCACTGACGTCTATTGTAAATTTGAGTGTGATGTGGACAGTTCATGGGTTTCATTGCGAACACGTGTTTTTCACGAGTGTTTATCTTAAACAAATCATCCTTAAATTTTTCCCAATGTCCTGATTTTTCATAAAGTTCTTTTCTTGTTATGTGTGGTATATCTACTCGTTCGTAGCCGACAGCTTGCCGGAGTTCCCAAACAAAATTATCCAACATATCTCTGACCAATGTACCCCTTGGAGTAAAAAGAGGGAGTCCTGCGCCGACGAGTTCGGAGAAAGTAAATAAATCAAGATCCTTCCCAAGTTTTTTGTGATCTCTTTTTTCTGCTTCTTCACGCTGGATGAGATATGCATCCAATTCTTCTTTATTATTGAAAGCGAGTCCGTAAATACGAGTGAGCATTTTATTTTTCTCATCTCCACGCCAATAAGCTCCTGCCACATGGTCGAGTTTGAAGCTGTCAGGAGCGATTTCTTTCGCTGGGTTATTTACATGTCCGCCACGGCAAAGATCAGTAAAAACTCCGCAAGTATAGGCAGTTATTTTTTCTCCGCGACCAGCTATTTCATTTATCAGCTCTTCTTTATACTCGTTTTTAAAAAATTTTAGCGCCTCTTCCTTGCTTATTTCTTTATGTCCCCACTCTATCCATTTCGAGAGGATTTTCCGCATCCTGTCTTCGAGTTTTTTCAGATCTTTATCAGCTATTTTTTCGTTTCCGAAATCAATATCGTAATAAAAGCCGTTGTCTATGGCCGGACCTAAAGTAAGCTTGATTTTGTCGAATTTATATATTTCACCGGCTGCTGCCGCTAGCAAGTGCGCGAGGGTGTGTCTTTTATTGGCGAGTCCATCTCCTTTTTCCATGGGTAAAGCATAACATATTCTTTAAAAATTGCATTTCAGCTCTAATATGTTAGGATAAGCCCATTATGGTAGTCCGAATGAGAAGCACAAAATCGCATACGGGAAACAGGCGTTCCCATCATGCCTTGGAAAGCACAAGTTTTTCCAAGTGTGAAAATTGCCAAGTTTTAAAAAGACGTCACACTGTGTGTTCTGTTTGCGGTTTCTATCGCGGAAAGAAAGTTTTGGATTTGGTTAAAAAGACGGAAAAAAGGCAGAAGAAAGAAAAAGCAGTTCAAACAAAGAGCTAGTTTATAACCTTGAACTAACGTATGGCAAATCGGCACCTTTCAAGATCTATAGTGCTCCAGACGCTTTTTGAGTGGGATTTCCTGCCTGTGCAATCAGGCTCGTCTGAGAAAAAAAAGAGCAGTGATTCCGAAAACCAAGAAATTAAAAAAACTCTGGATAAGAATTTGAAAGAATTTGCTCCTGGGATTGAGGACGACAATTTTGTCTTTTCACTTCTAAATTCGGTATTAAAAAACCGCGCTCGGGTTGACGAAATTATTGAAGCGTCAGCACCCGATTGGCCTATTGATAAAATTTCTATCGTGGACAGGAATATTTTGCGCATCGGACTAACTGAATTACTTTTCGGCGATCGGTCTCAAGTTCCACCAAAGGTGGCAATCAATGAAGCCATTGAATTAGCTAAAACTTTTGGCGGGGAAAATTCCGGTAAATTTGTGAACGGTGTGCTTGGGGCGGTTTACAAGGAAATAGGCGAACCTGATAAAGAACATAAAAAAAGCGACCATAATAAAAAAAACAATTATAATTCAAAAATAGCAGAAGAGCCGATAGACCTTTCCAAACTGCCGGTTGAAAATTTAGGAGGAGCATTGGTGTATACAAAGGAAAATGACAAAATTTTATTTGCGCTGGTCCACGATGTTTTTGGTTACTGGACTCTTTCCAAAGGTAAAGTTGAAGAGGGGGAAAATATTAAAGAAAGTACGCTGAAAGCGATCAAGAAAGAAATAGGTTTGAATGTTGCAATAGATGAAAAACTGGGAGAGAATGAATATGTTGCTACACATCCATCTAAAGGAAAAAGTCTGAAAAAAGTTGTGTATTTTCTGGCGCATAGTGATTATCAAGATCTTGTTCTTGAAAAATCCGGGGGACTCAACGGAGCCAGATGGTTTGAGATGGCAGCATTGCCGGAGCTTCGTATTTATAATGATATTATTCCGCTTATCGCCAAGGCGGTTGAAATAATAAGTAGTAAAAAGTTATAAAGTAAATATATGATAGACTTTTCAAATTTTGAGAAAAAAATAAAAATAGTTTTCAAAAATAAGAATCTGCTTCAGCAGGCTTTTATTCATCGTTCTTTTATAAATGAAAATCCGGCTACCAAGTTGTCACATAACGAGAGGCTGGAATTTTTGGGTGATGCCGTACTTGAGCTTATTGTCACCGACTTCCTTTACAAAAAGTATCCCAATTACACTGAAGGGGAATTAACTGCTTTGCGTTCAGCTTTGGTGAACGCCGTCATCATTTCGGAAATCGCGACCGGTCTTGGCATGAATGATTATTTGCTCTTATCTAAGGGTGAAGCAAAAGACAGTGGCAAGGCCAGATCTTATATTTTAGCTAATACTTATGAAGCCTATATTGGAGCGTTATATTTGGATCAAGGCATAGAAGTAGCAGATAAATTTGTGCATAAATCGCTCTTGCCTAAAACGGAAGAAATAGTATTAAAAAAACTTTGGCGTGACGCAAAATCTTTAGTGCAGGAAAAAGCGCAAGAATTTGTGAATGTCACCCCCGCTTATAAAGTTCTTTCTGAGTCAGGCCCCGATCATGACAAGCATTTTACAGTCGGTATTTTTTTCGGAACTAATTTGATAGCCGAAGGCAAAGGTCATTCCAAACAAGAAGCGGAACAAAAAGCGGCTGAAGCGGCATTAAAAGAAAAAAATTGGCTTGATTAAAATGCGGCTGAAAACCCTTGAATTGAACGGTTTTAAATCTTTTGCCCAAAAAACGGTTTTGGAATTTGACGACAGTATAGTCTGTATCGTCGGTCCGAATGGTTCTGGGAAATCAAACGTGGTAGAGGCCATTCGCTATGTTCTCGGTGAACAATCGATGAAATCAATCCGTGGAAAATCCGGCTCAGATTTGATTTTTAAGGGCTCGAAAAATCTACCAAAAAGTTCCCGCGCCTCAGCTTCAATTTATTTCGATAATTCAGATAAAATTTTTAAATTAGAGAATGATGGAGGAGAAAATATAAATTTAAATTATGACACCATCAGCATTTCCCGCGAAGTTTTTTCGGATGGGTTGAATAAGTATATTTTGAATGGGACAGAAATTCGATTGAGAGACATTCACAATCTTCTAGCATCAGTCAATATAGGTTCCAGTGGGCATCATATTATTTCTCAAGGTGAAGCGGACAGGATTTTGAATGCCAACGCAGAAGATAGGCGCGAAATGGTGGAAGATGCGCTGGGGCTTAAAATTTACCAATTCAAAATAAAGGAAAGCGAAAAGAAATTGGAAAAGACTAAAGGCAATATGAAGGAGGTTGAATTATTGCGCCGAGAAAATGCTCCGCATCTTAATTTTCTGAAAAAACAGATGGAAAAATTCGAGAAAGCGAAAGAAATGCAAGCGGAGTTAGCGACTCTTTATCGGGAATATTTGAAAAAAGAAGATGTTTTTTTAGAGAAAGAAAAGTTCACTTTATTATCCGAAAGAAATAAAATAAAAAAAGAACTTGGAAACATCAACCTGAAAATTTCTATCACAGAAGATGATGACCCCCTTCGTCATTCTGACACCTCCCCCTTATCAAGGGGGAGGAAGGGTGGGGGTAGTATAGAAGAACTGAAAATTGTTGAAGATAATTTAAATAAAATTCGCGTATCAAAAAGCGAAACCGAGCGCAAGCTTGGTCGGATCGAAGGAATGATAGAAGCGAAACAAAATAGAGTTAGAATTTCAGGCAAATGCCCTACCTGCGGAAGAGAACTGGTGGAAATGAGTAAAGAACAGATAGAAAGCAGAGAAAATGGCGAAAAAGAATTAGTTGCATTGAAAAATTCACAAGCCGATATCTTAGCTGAAATGCGGGAAATGGAAAATAAAGAGAAAGATTTTTTGGGACAGACAGAAAAACTTAAGCAAGCCATTAATCAAGAAATGAAGGCTCTGCGCGATTTAGAAAAAGAAAAATTCAAGTTCAAGGTCAGATACCAAGAACTGACTTCATCTTTGGAACTGGTAAATATAAAAGAAGAAAGTTTAAAAGCGAGAGCGGAAACTTTTGAAAATGAAATAAAAGAAGGGGTGGCACTTATTGGGCAAGAAATTTTGTCTTATAAAAATTATAATTTAAAGGAATCTATTGATCTTAAGGAAAACCGTACTCAGGAAGAATTAAAACACAAAATTGAGCGGATAAAAATAAAATTGGAAGATGCTGGTGTTGGCGGTGGCGCGGAAATAGTGAAAGAATTCAAGGAAGTTTCCGAACGTGATCAATTTTTGATGAAGGAAATGGAAGATTTGGCGAAAAGTCTAGAATCTTTACAAAAATTAATCACTGAATTGAAAGAAAAAATAAATCTGGAATTTAAAGAGGGAGTGAAAAAAATAAATGTTGAGTTTCAGAATTTCTTCACGCTCTTATTCGGCGGGGGAACAGGCTCTCTTGCTATTTTTACTCCGGAAAAAAGAAAAAAGAAAATTTTAGATGAAGAGTCTGGAGAAGAAATCGATACGGAAGAAGATGAAGAGGTCGAACCGAAACAGGGGATAGAAATAAATGTTTCACTTCCCCATAAAAAAGTTAAAGAACTTCAAGCGCTTTCTGGTGGAGAAAGGTCTCTCACTTCTATCGCTCTTCTTTTTGCCATGTCCCCAGTAAACCCT
>CAYIUM010000023.1:0-6945 GCA_964366675.1 uncultured Candidatus Saccharibacteria bacterium | reverse complement strand
CTGGAGTTCAGACGTGTGCTCTTCCGATCTTTATAATCTCCTGCAACAAATTCTCCACTCCTTCTCCGGTACGGCCTGAAACAAGCAAGATCTCGTTTGGATCGCAATTTAAAAGCTTTACCACCTCTTCTTTAACTTCAGGTATTCTGGCCAAAGGCGAATCAATCTTGGAAATTACGGGAATAATTTTCCTATACCCTTCCTGGCCCCCTCCGCGCGCCATAGCCAGCGTGGTGAGAGTTTGGGCCTGCACTCCCTGTGTTGAATCAACCAACAAAATAGATCCTTCTACGGCCTTTAACGAGCGAGACACTTCATAAGAAAAATCTACGTGTCCGGGGGTATCGATCAGATTCAGAATAAATTCTGAATCTGAATTTTCAATTTTCGAATTTGCAATTTTCATTGATTCATTGGAAATTGTTTCATTTTTTGAAAATTGAGAATTGGAAATTGGAAATTTTGGCCTAAAGGCCATCCTCACGGGTTGCATTTTGATGGTGATGCCTCTTTCCCGTTCCAGTTCCATGGAATCAAGGACCTGGTCGCGCATCAAACGTTCCGGAATGGTATGGGTAATCTCCAACATCCTGTCCGCCAAAGTGCTCTTGCCATGGTCAATGTGGGCGATAATACTAAAATTTCTGATATGTTTTAGGTCCATAAATTATTTTTCTTCTTCCTCTTCATCTTCCATAAACTGCAAAGAGTGCAACCGTGCATATGTTGCACTATTTTTTAGCAACTCAGCATGATTTCCAATGGCTTCTATCATTCCATCGTTGAATACGAGAATCTTGTCAGCATTGATTACAGTAGAAAGCCTATGCGCAATGATAATCGATGTACGATCTTTTACAAGTGCATCCGTTGCCTTAGTGATGATTTGTTCACTTTCAGTATCAAGATGACTTGTAGCTTCATCCAAAATTAAAATCTTTGGATCACGTAAAACAGCACGAGCAATACCTATCCTTTGACGTTCTCCCCCAGACAACTTAATCCCTCTTTCCCCAACAACTGTCTCATACCCTTTTTCTAATTTCAAAATAAAATCATGCGCTAACGCAGTACTGGCAGCATTTTCAATCTGCTTTTTGGGAGTGGTTGTTCGGCCATAGGCGATATTTTCTAAAACTGTTCTAGAAAAAAGATCGACTTCCTGGGGCACAACCGCTATCTGCTCACGCAAACTTGCTTGGGTTACCATTTTGATATCATGTCCATCAATTAAAATCTGTCCTTTCTGAGGATCATAAGAACGTAGCAGTAAATTTACAAAGGTCGTTTTCCCGCTTCCCGATCTTCCAACAAGGGCGCAAGTTGATCTTGCTGGAATAGTTACATTTACATCCCTGAGGGCATATTGTTGATCGTTGTGATATGAGAAAGAAACATTTTTAAATTCAATTTGTTTTTGCAAAGGTAACAACACTGATGCGTTTTCAATATCGGTCACATGTAGAGGCTCATCTAACACGGCAAACAAACGATCTACTCGGGTCATGTTCCTCCTGAGACGAGTAAAAAGAGTGCCTATATTCGATAAAGGTTGATAAGCCATATTTTGAAGTGTCACATATAAAACAAACTGGCCAATAGTAGCCGTGCCTTTCAAAACAAAAAATGCGGATAAGGCAAGTATTGCCACCCGACCAGTAGTTGTTATTATTGATTGAATGTTTTCAACGCGTTGCCATAGACGTTCCGCGCTATATTGAACTTGGCGAGCATCTGAGAGTAATTTTTTGTTATTTTGAGTCTCTACCGTTTCTTGAGAAAATTTTTTAACAGTAAGGATATTTCCAGCCACATCATACATTTCTTTTGAAACAACTTCGAATGCATCATTGGCCTCTTGTTCAATTAGATATATTTTGTTGGCAATGCTGCGAGTGGCTAATATATAAATTGGAAATGGTATAAGAACAGCCAGAGCGATCCATATGTTTGAATATAAAAGAGCGATAAATGCGCCGATAAAAATTACAATTGGCGGTACAAAGTTCTGCCCAATTATGTCGTATAAGATATTAAATATAGAAGTTGCTCCACGATCAATACGCCCTATAATCTGACCGCTGGAAGCGCCGTGGTGAAATAGAGAATGCAATAACATATATTTGCCAAAGGCTTTATTCTTAACTTCGTCCTCAATTTTAGTTGCTATTTGGAAAAGATTGTAATTGTAATTAGATTGCAATACATTACTGAAAAGTGTCACAACCAAAATTCCTAGAGAGGTATATAATAAAACATTTATAGGAAATACTCCGCCGTTTCTAATAAAATTTGTAAGTGAATCAATAAGAATTTTCGAGATAAAAGGAACAGCAATACTAGCCGCTTGGGAAGCAGCTATTAGGACAAACAGCAGAAAAATCTTTTTTTTGCTTTTTATAAAAAACGAAGCAATTCGTCTTAAAGTTAAAGGTTTTTTATTTTTCATAAAAATTTTCTACAAGATCTATATCCTACCAGAAAAGGCTTATATTTCAAAGCTTAAATCTTTTTGAAAATTGAAAATTAGAAATTGAAAATTGTTTCTAAAGCTCTTCTTGGGCAGGCGATACAATCTTGGCGCGCCAGAATTTAGTATGCAGAACCTTTGTAATATCTTTTAGCTCCTCATTTTTCAAAAGATAGAGGACCAAAATAGCCGCTAGAATGCCGAAGATTCCGGAAATAAAACCCTGCAGAAACACCCCTAAAAATGTGGTAGTGCCGAAAACAGGAGAAAGCATATTCAAGCTTAGATAAGCAACCAAGCCCAAGAAAAATGAAGCCCCTAAACTTTGGAAAAAAGTTTTCGTGATAAACGATTCGTTCGGCATAAAATCTTTCTTGACAAAAAACCAATGCAAGACGAAATTTAAAATGGTACCGACCGAATAAGCCAGCGGAAGCATTAGTACTTCGGTGCCGGGAATATCCGTTACTTTCAGCAAGGATTCTATAAAATAACGAAAAAAAGACATATTTTCAAAAAAATAAATAAAGACATAGGATAAAACTATAATTAGAACAGAACAAGAAAAATTAACGACCAGCGGACGCTTGGTGTCGCCTAACGCGTAATAAGACCTGGATAAAAGAGCGATCATGCCCTGGGCCATGACGGAAACAGAAAAAATGGCCAGCGAAGCTGCCACCAAACGAGTATTGTCCCAAGAAAAATTGCCGGAACCGAGAATCACGCGCACAATCTGCGCCCGAACCACTATAAAAAGAAAAGTGACGGGTAGAGACCAAAAAATTATGGCCCGAGCGGCTGATTTCAAGTGATTTTTGAATTCATCCATTTTTCCCAAAGAGACAGATTTGGCTAAAGTCGGAAAAGCGGCTACCGCGTAAGATACGCCGATAATATTGAGCGGCACCGACTGCAGACTGAACGAAAGATTGAAAATGGAAATAGACCCGCCTTTCAAATACGAAGCTAGGGCCACGATAAAAATAAGGGCAAAATTATTGAAGGCAAGACCAAGCGTCCTCGGCAGAGATATCAAAGCTGCGTTTTTTATATCTTTTAAATCAACCGAGAACGAAAATCTGGGGGTGAATCCACAAGATTTGGAAGATATCGCCTGGATGGCAAAATGCATAAATGCGCCCAGAACTACTCCGAAGCCCAGCCCATAAATCCCAAAAATTGGATAAAAAAACACAACTCCCAGAATGATGCCAATGTTATAAAAAATAGGGCTCAAGGCATAAATAAAAAATTTTCGAAAAAGTTGAGTGACTGTCCCGAAAAGGTTGGAAAGCCCCAATAAAATAGGAGAAAGCAACATAATGCGCGAGAGCACTATCAGTTTTGCCTGTAAGGCCGGCGTAAAACCGGGAGCGATGAAAGATACCAGAAAAGGCATCAAAACAAAAGCAAGAAGAGAGACAATTACCATGACCAGAAAAAATGCGGTAAAAATATCATTTAGATATTTTTTCGCTTCAGCGGTAATCTGTTCACCCTGCATTCTGACCGCCAAAAAAGGAATCAACACGGTAATGGAAGCCAAAGAAGCTACGCCGATAAAAATGAGATCTGGCACTCGAAAAGCGGCATAATAAGCATCCAGAGAGGGCGAAAGTCCAATGAAATGCGCAATGGAACGATCGCGAAATAAGGCTAAGATCTGCGAAAGAAAAGCGAAGAAACCCAAAAGGAGCGCGGCTTGGTTTACACTTCCGTATTCTTTGCCGAAAATCCGGAAAATCCTATCCATTTTTTATTACTTCTTTTTAGTTGCGGAGGAAGCTGGATTTTTTAGAGAATCAACATACTTTATCAAGTCTGTATTCGTAGGGGCAATCGAAAGGGCTTTTTGCGCGTAAGATAAAGCGCCCGCGTTATCACCCTCGCTCTTGGCTATCTGGGAAAGCACCACAAAAGCGTCGATGTAATCTGGCTTCAGCGCAAGGGCGGCGTTGGCATAATCTTTAGCTTCTTGAATTTTTTTGCTGGCAATGGATACATTGGCCATATCGAGTTTCAGGCCCGGATTCAGCGGGTTCAGAGTCAGGGCGGTTTTATAGGCTTCTATCGCTTTATCATATGTATCTTTGACCCCCAGCGTAGCAAGTCTCTGGTACACAGAACCAAGTGTTTGGAAATTCAGATAGTTTTGAGAGTTGGAAGTGGTAGCCAACTGCGCTCCGCGCACTGCCTGATCTAAACTGGACTGCAAAGACGCTTTATCCTCATCGGATAGAGAAGTGGCATCTTTGGCTGCCAAAGAATCTAATTTCAACAGATAAATCTGGGCATAGGTGCGCAAATACAAATCATTTTGGAAAAGCGCCAAGGCTCGGCTGATGGCAGCTTCAGCATCCGGAATATTTTGAGCGGTGACGGCTTGACCGAAATAGGAAACGGAAACCAAGCGTTCCATATATCTGAAAGAAACAGCAGCCGAAGCGATAACCATCACCACAATCAGTAAAATAGAGAAGAAGCTTTTTCGATGGTCATTCAGATAGGAGATGGAAACTTCCCCTTGCTGGCGCTGGGAAGCCGAAAGTCCGATAAATATTCCGGCAAAAGAAAAAGCCAGTAATAACATCACCGATCCGCCCGAATAGAAAAAGGAAGAAACAAACAAATAAAAAGATAGCACAAAAAATGCCATCGTCTCCCAATTAGATCCATGCTTGACGCTGGAAAAAATTGATTTGACCCCGCTTACGATAAATAGAATGAAAAAGATAAGCCAAGCCAGCACTCCAAGATAGCCGGTAGTAGAGGCAAAGGTGGGCAACGTTCCCGACCCCGAATTAAAGGATACGTTCCAAAAAGGGGTAGTGTTGATTACTGCGGGTTTATGCATCGCCCAAACAATATTAAATTTGTTCGGACCGATGCCGAAGACAGGATCTTCTTTCAGAGCCGCTTTAGTCACTCCCATGGTGGCGGTCAAAGAAGGGCCTATTTCGGTATTTTGAACCCCAAGACGATCCGGCAAAATTCCCCCTATAAAATCCCCCGACATGAAAAACAGGAGAGTAATCATGATGATAACGAAAGAAAAAGTTGGAAAACGAGTTTTCGGCGCTTCTAAGCCGGCGGCATCTACGACACTTTCGGCGGTTTTTTCTTTGAAAGTGATGGAAATTTTATAGACGAAAATAATCAGGGCGAAAATTCCGAGCAATTCCCAAACAAACTGGAAATTCACGGCTGCTATCATTGCCATAAAAAACACTGTCAGCACCTGGAGTATCAACTTTTCCGTCCTGGTGGTATGAAAAAATTCAACCACCAACAGAGACATCAGGGCTGAAAAACCGGCAAAAATCCCCAGTGCATTCCAAGAACCCAAAAGATTGTCGGTTTTAGAAACCAAGATTCCCAGCGATAGAATTGAAGGCAAAAACAGATGGGCAGTTTGAAAAATCAGCACAACCCCGCCGGACAAAATGGCTCCGAATAAGACTATTTTCGCCTTTTTCGGATTTCCCAGAATTATAGAAGACATCAGCATCAGCAGGAAAACCGAAAAAATAAACCAAAAAGTACCGAGATCCAGCATCGTGCCAAAAAAAGACACCGACGAATCTTTTGCGAAGAGAGCGGAAAGCAAAAACGCCAGCGCTATTCCCCCACCGGCCAGTAAAGAAGCAGATCTTGGAAAATTTATTTTTCCGTCAAAAAACCGCGCCAAGCCCCAGCAAATAACGCAGACGGCCAATCCCGCCACCAAGAGCAATCCCTTGGAAGTCTCCACCGGAATGTTAGTGAAAGGCAGAAAGAAAAACGGTGATAAAGTGATGACTAAAAAGAGCGACAAAAACGAAAGACGGTCAAATATATTTGTATACATAAGATTTATTGTACTATATTTAGACAAAAAAATGCAAATGCCGGACTAAATAACTATGTTGATAAGTCTATTTTTCACGTAAATCGCCCTTTTAGGGATTTTATCCCCAATATATTTAACAATAGCCTCGTTTTCTAGAGCTTTTTGTTTGACAGCTTCTTCCTGCTCGTCTACCCGAATAATTATTTCTGCTCTTACTTTGCCGTTTACCTGCACCGCAATTTTTATTTCTACGTCTTGAATCAGGCTTTCGTCCCATTCTGGCCAACCGGAATTGCTAATCGACTTTTTCTCGTCCAGCATATTCCATAATTCTTCCGTGATATGCGGCGCGAAGGGAGACAAAATCTGGAGAAACATTTTAAAATCATCCCTGGTCACGCCGGAGCCTTTGGCAAAGGCGGATTCCATTTCGTTTGAAAGAATCATTAAAGCAGAGATGGCCGTATTGAAATTCATTGACTCAATATCTTCGGAAACTTTTTTTATAGTTTTGTGCAACAACCTCTCAACCTCATCCCCCGCCTTCCCCTGAAAGGGGAAGGGGCTGAATTCTTCCTCTCCTTTCAGGAGAGGATTGAGGTGAGGTTTGGGTGAGGTTTTATATTGCAGACTCCACACTCTT
>CAYIUM010000022.1:0-7009 GCA_964366675.1 uncultured Candidatus Saccharibacteria bacterium | reverse complement strand
GGATGAGCGAGGAAAATATCGTAGTGCCAGACAATGGGTCTGTTATTGAAATATCCGCTGATGGACAAAAAATAACGGAACGCAAAGAGCGAGCGCCGAGTGGCCCCATGATGGTGGACGGCACTTCCATCAGCGATAGCCAAGATGTCGTAATTCGCGATCGAGTAATGCTGGCTCAAGACGGTATGTTCGTGATTATCGCGCTACTTGATCAAAAAACAGGAAAATTAAAAAAGTCTCCAGATTTGATTTCCCGCGGATTCGTCTATCTGAAAGAAAATCAAGAACTTTTGCGCCAAGTGAGAATTATCATTAAAAAATCAGTGGAAGATGGAGCGGCTAGAAGCCACCCGATAGATTTCGATCAGATCAAAGCCGGACTCGGAGAAACAGTTTCAAAATTCTTGTACCAAAAAACCGAAAAGAGACCTTTAGTTATACCCGTAATTTTAGGAGTATAAAAAATGAGCCATCAAAGAAAAATAGTATATCTAGCGGGTTTTGTTTTTTCTTTGCCTATTGCTTTGATGTCTTATGTAAATTCTAGTTTTATTTCTTCTTTCGTTAATGAAAAGTTAGTCGGAACCATTTATGCCTTGGGTTCTATTGTTTCAGTGCTTGCGCTTCTGTTAATTCCCCAAATATTCAGAAAAATGGGTGGCTATAAATTTTTATTATGGGTAATTGCTCTTGATGGTCTGTCTATTCTGTTATTTGCTTTTTCTCAAAATACATGGAGCGTTATCTTATTTTTTGTTCTGGGTTTTGCTCTGAATATTTTAATTTATTTTTCTTTGGATGAACTTTTAAAAATATCCTCGACTGATTCAAGAACCGGAAGAACCAGAGGAAGCTACATGGCCCTTTGTAGTCTAGCTTGGATTATCGCTCAATTAGCTTTGGGCACATTCTTGGGAGAATTTTCTTTCAGAATAATTTATTTAGTCAGCTTTGCATTAATGCTGTTATTTTTCTTAATTTCCTACGTACGCCTCCGCAACATACCAGATCCGAATTATGACAAAATGAATGCGAAAAAGTATGTCGGAAAATTTTTTAAAAATAAGAATTTATTCCGCGCGTATAGTATAAGTTTCTTGTTGCAGTTCTTTTATTGTTGGATGGTCATTTATACGCCAATATATTTGTCTTTGCACTTAGGGTTTTCTTGGAAAGAAATCGGCTTGATTTTTGCTGTTATGCTTTTACCTTTTTCCATTCTTCCTTTTCCTTTGGGCAGATACGCAGACAAAATAGGCGAAAGAAAAATGCTAATGTTCGGTTTTACCATAGCTTCACTGGCAACCTTATCCCTCTTTTTTATCTATCAGCCTGTCGTTTGGTTATGGGCTCTGTTGCTATTGACTACCCGAATCGGCGCCGCCACGATTGAAGTTATGAGTGACGCTTATTTTTTCAAACACATCCAGCCGGAAAATGAGGAGTTTGTGGGAGTTTATCGCAGCGCCTCCCCTGTTGCTTATATCTTTGGGCCCTTACTGGCTTTTATAATTTTCAGCTTTGTTCCGTCTTTTAATTTTATATACCTTGTTCTCGGAGCAATTATGCTCTATGGAGTTTATCTGGCTTCGACTATCAAAAAAAGCGATATTTAGATATTACTAACTATCCTTCGCGGCTTCTAAAATCACAGGAACAATTTTTTCTTCCCCTTTGTGGAGAATTTTTAGATTAATTACTTGCCCTACACTTTTTCCGCGAATGACAGAAGCGAGACTTGTTTCGCTGTCTAGTTTAACTCCATCAATTTCCAAAATTATGTCATTTTCCACTATGCCCGCTTTGTCTGCCGGACTACCCGGAATAACCGCCAGTTCGCTGGCGCTCGCCCCCGCCTTCACCAACACTCCATAATCCACCGTCAGATTATTTTTTGCCTGCATGTCCGCATTAATAGCCACGTAGCGAAGCCCCAGGTAAGGGCGAACAATTTTACCGGTAGATTTTACCGATTCAATCGCCCCTTTGACGCTGTTTATGGGTAGGGCGAAACCAATATTCTGAGATCCTTGCGCTACAGCCACGTTTACACCAACTACTTTCCCTGAAAGATCAAGCAAAGGCCCACCAGAGTTCCCAGGATTAATCGCCGCATCTGTTTGAATCACATGATCCAAAATCTCTGTGCCTCCGGAGTTATTGCCCGCGGTAATTGAACGCGCTAATCCGGACACCACTCCGACAGAAACAGTATTGCGAAATTCAGCCAATGCATTGCCAATAGCAATAACACTCTGCCCTACTTGCAGGGAATCGGAATTTCCGAGTGAAAGGTAGGGAAAACTTCCGTTAGCCAGCGGACTAACTTTTATGAGGGCGATATCTAAAACCGGATCGCGAGCAACGACTGAAGCAGGATGTTTTTTCCCATCATTAGTGAAAACGGTATATTCGACATCTTTTTGGTCAACCACATGTTTGTTGGTGACAATCAATCCGTCGGCTGATACAAAAAATCCTGAACCCCCGCCGATTTCTTTTTTTTCAGTACCATTTTGCCGGTACTGCGGAATGTTGAAAGAAAAACCAGGAAACAGGTCACCGAAAGGATTCTGTTGTTGATTCGGATCAATATAGGCTTCATATTTGGGAACTTCTTTAGAGATAATTATAGATACAACAGCCGGATTTGTTTTTTTTACTGCATCAACCACGAAAGACTCCTGCGAAAAAATAGTTTGTTTTTCTAGAATTCTCTCGGAAACTTTATCCGACTTGTTCTGATCTTGCGCTTCTTTTAAATATTCTTGGGCGAAGTAATCAAAGACATTGGCTCGAAAATACCAAACAACACTCACACCGACCGCGATAATTACAATCGAGGATATCAGGCTAGAAACAAAAATAGTGAGAAAAAATTTATTGGTGAAATTATTTTTTATGAATCTGATCAAATTAAAATCTTGCATATTTTTATATTATATTTATTTTTTTAGTTTAAGCAAGTAGCTAATACCACCCCTTTCGACCAAAGTCGAAACGCCCCTCCTAAACTAGGAGGGGAAGAATACCACCTCGCCCCGATAAAGATCGAGGCACTCCTCCTAATCTAGGAGGAGAAGAGAAAGAAGAATCCGTGGTATAATTTTTATTATGAAGTTATATCATGGATCGAAAGTTAAATCTAAACAGCTTGAACGGAAACAGGCACAAAAAGGCGATGTTGATTCTGAAAAAATTCCTGCAGAGAATATAAAATTAGGGAAGAATGGATTTGATTACGTTGCGAATGAAGACAAGATAATTCCATCTGAAATTAGAAAAATAAAAGCCCGTGAGGTGCTTAATTTTTTCAAGATTACTAATTGGACAGAAAACAAAGAAATTACTCGATCTTTTAAGGTAAAATAACACAACAAAAATAGAAAGGAGGTGGTTGAAGATAGTCTTAGTTTCTTCCCCTCCTAGTTTAGGAGGGGCATCCGACTTTGTCGTAGGGGTGGTATTTAAGAGACAGTAAGTGCTTCTTTTATTTTCTTTACAACTATTTCTGTTTCCGTGCTAACTTCTAAATTGGTAAATCGCATAACTTTTATATTCAGTCCGGCGAAAAATTTTGTTCTGATTTTATCATACTCTCTATTTTCTAGTTTTGAATGAATTGGTCCGTCGATTTCGACTGCTAACTTTTTATCTGGACAATAAAAGTCAACAACGTATCCTCCAATACTGTGCTGTCTACGAAACTTGAAACCAATTTGAGAGTTTTTTAATCTAGACCATAATAAAATTTCTTCATGAGTGCTTTTGTTTCTTAATTCTTTTCTCCTATGAGCTAAAGGATTTATATTATGTATAAACTTCATTTGAATTTGTGTTTTGCTTCCTCTCCTCCTAGATTAGGAGGAGTACCGACTTTTTAGTCGGGGTGGTGGTATCCCTTCCCTCCTAGTTTAGGAGGGGTTAGGGGTGGTATTTAGGAGGGGCATTCCGACTTTTGGTCGGAAGGGGTGGTATTAGTGGTATTTTTCGCAGCAACCTATTTTTGTATATTTTTTCCTTGTAAGGTTTCAGGCGAACTATTTTAACTAATATGCCCTTATTTTTCAGATCTTTTTTCAGATTATAGACATAGGCTTGCTGATCATATCCCAGAGCGATAATATCGGGATTTTCCCTGACGATGTGCGGAAGGTGATTTTTCATCCCAGCGAGCACTACCTTGTCAACCAATTTGCATTTTTTGACTAAAGCTAATCTTTTTCGCTCGTTCAGAATCGGATAATTCTTTTTAATTTTTAAAACATTTTTGTCCCGCGCCACGGAAACAATCAAAAAAGGTCTTGCAGACAGCTTTCTCGCTTGCTTAAAAAAGTTAAAGTGACCGGCATGCAGTCCGTCAAAAGTTCCGAAAACCATAATTCTTAACATATTTTAATTATCGTTTTTAAATGCAATCAGAGCCAGTACTAGAATGTAGATAATGTGATCGTCGATCATAGGATTGTTGGCCGGAAAAAGTAAAGCCAGATACATCAAGACGAGCATCAAACTGCCAGCCAAACACCCCCATTTAACGTATTTGTTAAATAAAAGTGTCAATCCTATAAAGAGAAGTCCGAGCATAAATAGCCAGTCAACAACGGCGACACCGGCTAGAGCGTGAAAAATATTGGCAAAAGGACCCTTGGCGGCAAAAGTTAAAAAACCGGAAGTTGGCGATCCCCCATTAATCCAAGCTTGCTCGGAAGTAGTAGCAAATCCTAAACCAAAGACTTTATCAAAAAATGCCCAAAGAAAAATAAAACCCATTGCTAGACGAAGCATAACAAAAACGATTTTTTGTTTATTCATATATTTATTATATCACTTAAGAGAAACACTTTCTAAAACAACGGCATCAACAGGTCTATCGAGGATGCCGGGTTGAATGGTTTTAACATTTGCAATTTTGTCTACCACCTCTTGGCCGGAAACCACTTGGCCGAAAATTGTATAAAGGGGCGGCAGAGAATAATTTTCCGTCATGATGAAAAACTGACTGCCGTTTGTATTCGGACCGCTGTTGGCCATTGCCACTATTCCTTTCTTATAACCCGTCTTGGAATATAAATCAGATTTTAGATTTATTTCATCGACAAACGCATAGCCGGGTCCGCCTGTACCCCAAAGATTTATTTGGGCATTGTCTTTGCTGAGAGGATCTCCTCCCTGAATGATAAAAACTTTGATAACCCGATGAACTTTAATCCCATTATAAAAACCTTCTTTGGCCAGTTTAATAAAATTAGCCACAGTATTTGGAGCCTGCTCCACAAAAAATTCAATAACAATATCCCCTTTGTTGGTACGCAATATCGCGTTCATAATTTTTTCTTCAACTCCGTCTACAACTTCTTCTCTACTAGTATTGCCAGTTATAAAAAACCAGGCACCAGAAATAATTACCGCCACTACAATAACTATGCTAACATATTTATTCATATTTATTCAATCTTCTTTCTTATAAAAATGAGCGACCAAAATAACAGCAATCAAAGAAAAGAAAATGGTCAAAGCAAGCATTGGAATTGAAATATATCCTCCAAACTCCGACACTAAACGCTGGTAACAAGATACACCGGAAGCATCGCACGGCAGAGACCCCGTATTTCTGAAATAATAAATAAAATTTTGATAAACCGAAATAAAAAAACCGATAGCAAGAAGTGGAAGCACATATTTGACTATTTTTCTGTCTTTATACCAAATAGCTACTCCCAAAATAAAAGGAATCGGAAAAAGAAAGATTCTTTGAAACCAACAAAGATAACAAGGTAAAAAATTAATGATTTCCGAATAAACCAAGGAAAAAAGCGACGCCGTTAAAGAAAGAATGAAACCAATCGTTAAAAAATGATTGTCAATAAAATCTAAAAAGACATTTTTCTTCGGTCTGAAAAAAAGAACAGCAAAAGCAGCTAACGACAACACTTGCAAAACGATTGCGCTAGCCCCCAGAAAAATATTCAAATAATGCACAGTGTAAGGATTCATAAACAATTATTCAGGCAAAACGCAGGAAGTTTTTTCCGCCAACTGCGCTAAGGAAAGTTCGCCATTCAAACGCGATTGATCGGCAAATTCCCAAGTGGGATAACCGGCGATATTTTTGTCCTTGCATACTTGCAGCTGCCCCCTTCCATCAGCCGTGGAACATTCAACGTAAGGCAAAAGCTTAGCGGATGCGCCGAAAAGCTTTTTGGTAGCCTGGCAATGTGAACACCAGAAAGCTCCGTAGAAGACCGCACTTTTGTCTTTTAAACAGGTCGCAAATTCATCATATTTTCCCGGTCCGGGCGGAACATCATTTCCGCCCATTTGAAGAATAACGGTTGTTATTACTCCCAAAATCAAAAGACCAATAATAGAGAAAAAAATTTTCATATTGTTATCCATAAAAATATTATATCACATTAATGCTTATAATCTTTGGCAAAAAAATGATCAATCCAACAACGATAGCCAAAAAGACCGAAAGCAGGACGGCGGCTGCGGCTACATCTTTGGTGTCTCGCGCAAAGGGATGGTATTCGGGAGAAGTTAAATCTATATCTATTTCAATAGCCGTATTCAATGCTTCCACAACAAGCACAAAACCAATCGCAAAAACGAGCGCAACCCATTCTAAATCCGAAACCCCCAGATAAAAACCTAACACTATTACCACTAAGGCCGTCACGATATGTATAAACAAGTGTCTAGTCGTTCGAGAAATAACATACAGACCCCGAAAAGCGTTCAAGAATTTTTCACGATATTTTACCTCCCGCCATGCTTTTTTTTCTTTTAGAGAATTTAAATTATTATCCATGATAATTTATGAACTTTATAACTTTTTACTTTACAACTAACGTCCCTTTCATACCCATAGCTCGATGACTGCCGACCGAACAGTAATATTCAAAGCTTCCAGCTTTATCTGCCGTAAATTCCAGAAGTTCAGTAGCGGGAGATTGCGTTTGCTTGGTCACAGCGCCAAACTCATCTAAGACAAAATCATGAAAAC
>CAYIUM010000021.1:0-7026 GCA_964366675.1 uncultured Candidatus Saccharibacteria bacterium | reverse complement strand
TGAACAACCTGTCGCTCCGTTTGAATAAGTAAATCCAGCGCCATAGATTGTGGTTGTGCCAGCGCTAATGGCAGTGATGGGAGTGGAAGCATTGTTTAGTAAAAATCCCAAACTAGTTCTATCACTAAGAGCGACAGCACCATTTTTGTTTACATCACAACTTTTACCATTTGATGATGGGCAAGGATAACCGGGAATACCTGTAACGGCATTATTTAAATAATCATAATCAAGACTGTTAAACAAGCCATCACCAGTATAATCATAATTTGTAACAAAACTACCAGTAGTATTAGCAACACTTGCATTACTGGGAGAAAAAGTTCCACCAGTAAAACCAGTAGGAGCATAGGCTCCAGCCATTTGACCAGTGAAAAATGGAGAATTAGTTGTACCAACGAGTCCGACTGTGTTGCCAGTGGTGGGACAGGAAGGAACTGGAAGCGTCGTGAAAGTCACTTCGTTACCGTAAGCTGTGCCAACACTGTTGGTGGCGTAAGCGCGGACGTAGTAAAGAGTACCGGGATCTAGCCATATTATATTTCTGGTGAAAGAACCAATACTTGTTCCAGCCATTGAAGTATAGCTACCGTTTAGGTCAGGATTTGGTGTCGTATTCCACGCTATACCTTTTTCTGTCAATGCCGCTCCCCCATCAGAAGTCACATTCCCGCCACCAGTAGCGGTGGTTTGGGTGATGTTTGTGACTGGAGAAGCAGTGGTAACGGTGGGAAGAGAAGCCGTCACCACTACATTCGTCCAAGCAAAACAATTGTTGCCTTCATTTGACCCTTCATTGACTGTGCCAACCCAAGAAGTATTGTTGTCGGCGCAGACACGAACATATTTGGTGCCGGCAGTTGAAAAAATATGAGAATCTGATACTGTGGCAGTGCCTCCATTATCGACGATAATACTTGTGGTCGTACCAGTACTGGTGACTATTCCAGAATTGTGATCGATATCATCATCGTATTGAAAAAGATGGGTGATGGTTCCTGATACTTGAACACTACCTACATTGATAATTGTGGCATTAAAGATCTGGGGAGTATTGATCGTGGCCGAGGAAGGACTTATGCCCCAAACCAAGAGATCGGGTAATCCCGTCACTGTCACACTCGCCGAAGGAGCAAGTGAACAATTCTGCGCCCCGCTTGAATGAGCAAAACCAGTACCGGAAATTTGGGTTGTGCCAGAGCTAACGGCAGTGATGGGGGTGGAAGTATTGTTTAGTAAAAATCCTAAGACAGTTCTATCGCTTACAGAGAAAGAACCGCTTTTGTTCACATCGCAGCTTTTGCCGTTTGAAGATGGACAAGTATAACCGGGGGTGCCTGATAATACACTAGTTAAATAATCATAATCACTGGAATTAAACAAACCGTCATTAGTATAGTCGTAATTCGTTACAAAACTACCAGTAGTATTGACTATGCTTCCATTAGCGGAAGAAAAAGTGCCACCAGTAAAACCAGCAGGAGCATAGGCTCCAGCCATTTGACCAGTGAAAAATGGAGAAGCCGTCCCAACGAGTCCAACTGTGTTGCCGGTGGTGGGACAGGCGGCATTCACCGCCACATTCGTCCAAGGGGAACAGTTGTCACCCTCATTTGATTCAGAGATAGTTCCAGCCCAAGAAATATTGTTGTCAGCGCAAAATCGAACAGAACGTGTTCCAGCAGCACCAGTGAATGTATATAAAGCTGTTACAGGCAGTGCTGCGCCAGCGGCAAGAGCTGACGCTGTTGGATATTGGTTTGATGCGGTAAGTGGAGATACTGCGCTTGAGCAAGTTGGTAAACCCTCACAAGCACCTGTTGCTACTTGCAATGAATTGTAGAAGGTAGTTCCAGTAGATGCAGTACCACCATTAGTAATATTTGAAGTAAAAGTTTTAGCGGTACCGATGACAGCTGAATTTTGAGTCGGAGCGGAGGCGGTGAGGTTGGGTCCCGTCACCGTCACATCTCTCCAAGGGCTACAATTGTTCATTTCACCTGTTCCAGGAGGAACAGGCCCACCGGGAGGAGAAGGAGGGGTTATATTATTTGATTCAGCGATACGCGCTCCACTAGTTGGATCTACACTGTTACGGTCAGTTTTGTCTGCGCAAACCCGGATCGAAGGTGTAGCGCCGGAAGCGAAAGTAATAGAAGGAGAGATCGATTGAGCAGTACCACCGGCAAATAATGTTCCTATAGGATTAATTGCGCTTTCAATATATGGAAGATCTGTGACTGTGCCACCTCCATCTACGGCTGTTGCTTTTTGCCAAAAATAAGAAAAATAAGAACCAGTGTCTGTGTTGCCGGTATTAGAAATAGTTGAACGATATGTTTGAGCGACACCAGCAGTAAAGATAGATGGGGTTGGAGGGGAAGCGGTGAGATCGGGGGCAGGAGCTGGATTCACCGTTACATCTCTCCAAGGGCTACAGTTGTTTCCTTCATTTGATTCAGAGATACGCGTTCCATTAGTTGAATTTACACTGTTACGGTTCATTTTGTCCGCGCAAGCTCGAATTGAAGGTGTGCTACTAGGAGTGAAAGTAATTGGATAGGAAGTAGTGATAGCAGAGCCACCAGAAGCAAGAGGTGACATTTCAATAGCAGGAACTTGATCAATTATTGTAGCGCCAGAAACGGGATTACCCGTCGACAAATCAACTGGACGGTCTGCTGTTTGAAAGAAATTATAGAAGAAAGAATTAATATCTGTTGACACAGACACACTATTAGAAATTATGGAGGTGTATGTTTGAGCTACATTAGCTGTAGCAGTACTTGGAGCAACAATACCAGCGGTGAGGTCGGGGAGAGCTCCAGCAGCAGGAGGGGGAGTTGTACCACCAGTGCCACATGCACTCGTTCCAATCGTTGAAGAAGCAGTTTTTGATACACCATCACAAGTATAAGTTACAGTTAAACTAGTTGCTCCACCTCCAGGAACAGCATCTAGGGTTCCAGCAAATTGAGTACCAGTTGCTCCCCATGAACCTATACTATTGCTACATGACGAATACCCAGATGCAGACCAAGTTACAGTTACAGCATTACAAGATGTGGTGCTTGGAGAAGCACTTAAAGACATAGTAGGTGTAGAAGGTGTAGTAGGCGCAACACATGTACTTCCAGATTGTTGTCCGCCATTATCACACCTCCACTGACAACTATTAGTCATAGCCAAAGGCGTGTAAGTATAAGTTCCAGGAGTATATGTCCAAGAAGTCTGAGGATCTGTTTGGTTTGACATATAATAATAATTAGTAGAACCAGTCACTACTGGATAAGTAGTATTTGTTGTATTTGGATACGTACCTAGACAAGCTTTACCCACAGTAGTCACAGAAGCACATACCCCACTACTATTGCAATACCCTGATACACAATCAGTACTAAGAGAACAAGATTGTTCATTATTTAGTTTACAACGATCGACATCAGAAGTTGGAGTACAAGACATTCCCCAAGCACACGTATTGTTTGCATCACAAGGACCATTTAAAGTTATAGCTGTATTTTTACAAATACCGTTCCCATCTGAATCTGGATCAACACAGTAGGTGCCGTCAGTACATGAATATGCAGAGCCACAAGTTTCAATATTTGGATGATTAGCCGTACAACATGCTCCCCCAATTACCGCTGCGGAAGCTTTAGAAGAATCATATGAAACAGCAACCATTAAAAAAAACAGGAGCAAAAAAACAGCGCTACTGTATTTTATAATTTGAGAATTATTAAAACTTATCATTAAGCGCATTATACCCTTTTGTCAGAAAACATACCAAATTCACTTATCCACAGCTATCCAAAAATTTGCGCAAAAAAAGCATTTATGCTATTCTTTGTTCAAGGAGTCCTGCACAACAGGGCTTTTTTTAATAAAAATATGGGCTAGAACCTATAACCTAATTCACATGTTAGACCTAAAAACATTTAAATCAGCCTTAGAGCAACTGGAAGAAGAGAGAAAAATTCCAAAAGAAAAAATCTTAGACGCGATAGAGCAGGCCATGGCGGCCGCTTACAAAAAAGATTACGGCAAAAAAGGCCAGATCATCCGCGCCAAGTTTGACCTAGAAACAGGCAAAACAGAATTTTTTCAGATTAAAATAGTGGTGGATGAAACGATTGCCATCATACCCCCACCCAACCTCCCCCTTCATAAGGGGGAGGAGAAGGGAAAAAGTGAGTATTTAATGAAGCAAGAAGGCGATGAACGAGTATATTTTAATCCGGAACATCATCTGCTCTTGGAAGACGCAAAAAAAATAAAAAAGGGCGCCGAGCTGAATGACGAGATTATTTTTCCGCTGGAAACAAAGGAAGATTACGGACGCATTGCGGCCCAAACTGCCAAACAAGTCATCATTCAAAAAATCAGAGAAGCGGAACGCACTTCCATTATTGATGAATACGGAACAAAAGAAGGAGAAATAGTCGGGGGCATCGTGCAGAAAGTTGAAAGAGGAAATGTGTATGTTGACTTTAATCGCGCCACCGGTATCTTGCCAGCCGAAGAACAGATACCAGGAGAATTTTTCCAGAGAGGCCAGCGGGTACGCGCATATTTATATAGCGTGGAAGACAATCCTAGGGGCATCAATCTACGCCTTTCCCGCACTCATCCAAAATTCATAGAAAAACTTTTTGCCATAGAGGCGCCAGAAATTCAAAATGGGATTGTAGAGATAAAATCTATCGCCAGAGAGCCTGGGGCTCGTTCTAAAATCGCTGTAGTTTCTAAAGACGAGCATATCGATGCCGTCGGTTCTTGCGTGGGACAAAAAGGTACTCGAGTGAATACCATTACCCAAGAGTTAGGGGGAGAAAAAATCGATATTATTCCTTGGTCTGAAAATCCTAAAATTTTTGTTTCTAATTCTCTTTCTCCAGCCAAAGTGATTTCTATCGAAACCAACGCAGAAGAACATAAGGCCACCGTGGAAGTGGCTGATGATCAGTTGTCATTGGCCATCGGCAAGGGCGGACAAAATGTACGGCTAGCCGCCAAACTGACCGGATGGAGAATAGATATCAAAGGTGATGGAAAAATAGAGGAAGAGGAAGAAAAAAAGGAGGAAGAAAAACCCGCCGACGCTGGAAGCTCTGGCGAGGCAAAGGAAAAATAAATTATTATTAATTAAAAAAAATAAATAATGAGTAACTTTTTATTGTTTGCAATTATCAGCTCGGTGGTCGCTATCGTCTACGGTTTGTTTTTGGCTAAATCAATATTAAAGAAAAGTCCTGGAAATGCCCGCATGCAGGAAATAGCTAAAGCGATCCAGGAAGGCGCTAGCGCTTATTTAAACAAACAATACAAAACTATCGGGGTGATTGCCGGAGCACTCTTTTTGGTCATCGGCTTTACGCCAAAACTCGGTTGGATTATGGCTCTGGGATTTTTAGTGGGAGCTATTTTCTCCGCCTTGGCAGGCTATATAGGCATGAATGTATCAGTCAGGGCCAATGTCAGAACAACGGAAGCCGCTAGGGATGGAATAGATAGCGCGCTTTCTTTGGCATTCAAAGGCGGGACAGTCACCGGACTTTTAGTGGTTGGACTAGCCTTGCTTGGAGTAACCGTTTTTTATGCAATTACTAGAGACATAACTGCCTTGGTTGGACTCGGATTCGGCGCTTCTCTTATTTCTATTTTCGCCAGATTGGGCGGAGGTATTTTCACCAAAGCGGCGGACGTCGGCGCGGATCTTGTCGGCAAACTTGAAGCCGGAATTCCTGAAGACGACCCAAGAAATCCGGGAGTCATCGCCGACAATGTCGGCGACAATGTGGGTGATTGCGCCGGCATGGCGGCTGATCTATTTGAAACTTATGCCGTAACCTCGGTCGCTACGATGCTTTTAGGTTCACTTCTTTTTGTCGGGTTTGAAAACGCAATTATTTATCCGCTGGCTATCGGCGGCATAGCAATTTTTGCATCCATTATTGGCACTTGGTTTGTAAAAATAAGCAAAGGAAGTCAGAACATAATGGGTGCTCTATATAAAGGCCTGATCGCTTCAGGAATTATTGCTGCCGTTTTATTTTATCCCGTCACAAAAATACTGATGTCCGGAAATGGCAAATACCCAGTAATAAGTTTGTATATTTGCGCTCTCGTTGGTCTTTTGGTTACCGGACTCTTGGTTCAAATTACAGAATATTTTACATCTACAAAATATCCCCCAGTTCGTTCAATTGCGGAAGCATCTGTTTCTGGTCATGGCACAAACGTTATTCAAGGTTTGGCCATTTCAATGAAAGCTACTGCGGCCCCATTAATTACAATAGTTTTAGGAATATTAGCGAGTTATCACTATGGCGGACTTTATGGAGTAGCCGTAGCCGCGATGTCTATGCTTTCCATGACCGGAATTATTGTAGCCATAGACGCCTACGGTCCAATTACGGATAATGCCGGAGGAATCGCCGAAATGGCAGAGCTTCCGGAAGCAGTCCGTAATGTTACTGATCCGTTGGATGCGGTGGGAAATACGACCAAAGCCGTCACTAAAGGTTATGCCATAGGTTCGGCAGGTTTGGCGTCTCTTGTATTATTCGCTTCTTATACGGAAGAAATCGTAAAAGCCGGAAAAAATATATCTTTTGATTTAAGCAATCCGTATGTGATCGTCGGACTTTTCTTGGGAGGACTTCTACCCTATTATTTCGGCGCGCTTTGCATGGAAGCGGTGGGAAAAACTGCCGGAAAAGTTGTAGAAGAAATCCGCAGACAATTTAGAGAAATAAAAGGAATCATGGAGGGTAAAGCCAAGCCGGATTATGCCAAAGCCGTATCAATAATCACTGGCGCCGCTATAAAACAAATGATTCTGCCAGCTCTCATTCCTGTACTTGCGCCGATTTTAGTCGTCCTCATATTTGGAAAAGAAAATGGTTTGGTGGTTTTGGGAGGACTGCTAGTCGGTTCTATAATTACCGGACTTTTCGTGGCAATATCTATGACTTCCGGCGGAGGCGCTTGGGAGAAAGCCAAAAAACATATTGAGCAAGG
>CAYIUM010000020.1:3923-7070 GCA_964366675.1 uncultured Candidatus Saccharibacteria bacterium | reverse complement strand
CTTTCGCTTGAAAGACGTCATAGTTAAAAAGAACAATTGAAGTCATGGTGGCAAAAATAGAGAGAACGACAATCAGCTCTACATAGGTCATACCTCGGCGAAAATCGCCAATTTTCAATTTACAATTTTCAATTTTCAATTTATTTTTTTTCATTCTGAAAAATTAAAAGCCAAAAAGATTTAACTCAAAAGTAAAGGCTACCAACGTTCCCAAAACCAAAAATGGGCCAAAAGGAATTTCGCTTTTCATTCTATAATTCTTTTTTAAAATAACCAAACATAAACCCACTATGGCTCCGGTCCAAAAAGCGATAACTAAAGCTGAAAACGAGTAAGCTAGACCTAATAGCCAGCCGATGCCAAGAGCTAATTTAGCATCTCCGAGACCCATCCATCTGCCGGAAGAAATTAACCAAAAAAGAGCAAAAGGCAGAGCGATAAATATACCAGACAAAAACTCTAAAATAGCAGGAATATGAAAATAAAAAATCGGAAAACTATTGCTATTGAAGAAAAATAGACCCAAAAAAGCAAATAAACCGAAAATCAAAGAAAGTATGTCTGGAATTATTTTATGCCTTAAATCATAAGTCGCAATAACAACAAGAATTGAAAACATAAATGCATAATATGTATAAGCAATAGTAAAGATAGATGGAATTAGAAAAAAAATATCTTGAAATTTAAGAAATAGGAAAGCAAAAACAAGACCTGTCGTTAATTCAACTAAAGGATACTGAATAGAGATTTTAGTTTTACAATTGCGACATCTTCCCTGAAGACCCAAAAAACTAAAGAGAGGCACAAGTTCATACCAACAAAGCACATTGTTGCAAGACATACAGACACTCCTGCCGCCGAAAGATTTAGCTTTCAGCCGACAAATCACAACATTCAAAAAACTACCAATAATCAATCCAAAAACGAAAAAAAGGGCGAAAAGAATCAAAATCATATGCCTTAATTATATCACATGAGTAGAAATAAAATTAAAAAACTATACTCTCAAAAACCTACACTGTAGCAAGAACGGTTCTTGCTACAGTGTTGTATTCAAATAGCCGTAAATAAAATCCTTAAAAGATTTTGCATCTTCAAAGTAATCTGGAAAATTTTCAATTTGAATTATATTCTTTTCTACCCTATTGTCCTCTCTAATATAATCAAGATAGCTCGAATAAGGATAAGATTCCAAAAAAAATTTCATATCATCGGAAACAAAGTCTTTAATTTTATTCTCCCAACCAGAAAATTTTATATCGAGCGGATTTAAATGAATATAGGCAAATAGTTGTCGCATATAATTATCATCATTGCCAATCAATTTTGATTTAAACAGTCCTCCAAATAAAGCCCCGCTCCTCTGATATTTTATGTTAAAAAACATTGAATATCCTACGCCCAGTTTTTTCATAAATTTTGTAATGCCTCCATCTATCTCTTGTCTAACTATAAGGTGAAAGTGATTAGTCATAAGACACCATGCCCCTATAGATACGAGAGATTTTCCTTTATCTATATCTAAAACCATAATTTCATTAAAATTTTTATGAGAATGGTTAATAAGATTATCCAGACGAAAAGATTTTTCACTGTTAGAATTTGAAACATAAAGAAGCATCATGAAGCGTTCATAATCTTTCTTTAATTTAAAAATTATTCTTTTATCTATACCCCGATTATATAAATGATAGTATTCGCCAGTAATAAATGGATCTTTTCGCAACATTCTAATAGTATATCAACTCCAACCACCTGTAGCAAGAACCGTTCTTGCTACATCTTAATTTCATTAAAATTTTTATGAGAATGGTTAATAAGATTATCCAGACGAAAAGATTTTTCACTGTTAGAATTTGAAACATAAAGAAGCATCATGAAGCGTTCATAATCTTTCTTTAATTTAAAAATTATTCTTTTATCTATACCCCGATTATATAAATGATAGTATTCGCCAGTAATAAATGGATCTTTTCGCAACATTCTAATATTGTATCATTGACAACCACCTGTAGCAAGAACGGTTCTTGCTACATCTTGCTACATCCTACATCCTTGCTACATCTGCTACATTAAGGAGGACAAACAGTACCTCCTGCCGCCATTGGCGTACTTGAGGTTGACCCTTTGCCAGAAGCATCAACACAAAAATAATTAGCTGTATTTTGCACAAGCCGCGCCTGCGCCGCCCAAGCGGAAGCAGTGCTGTACGCCGTATGCACTGTAGTTTGTTTATCAATACTTGTTAAAAGAGCTTGAATTTGAGTGTTGTCGGAAAACCAATATGGGCTAACATTAGTAAATGCAGTCGCATAACTTCCAATAAAAATAATTTCTACTTGATTTTGCAATGATTTCATTTGACTTTTAATTGCAGCATCTGCGCCTTTGGTCCGCGCATTACCTGATAGCACCATCATTACTGAAGCCAAGATGCCGATGATAGCTACGATGACCAAAAGTTCAATTAACGTAAAACCTAAGGTGAATTTTCTACTAGAATTCATTTTTTTGATATTTTTTACTTATAATAAAATTCCTTTATTATAGCATATATACAAAAACCACCCCAAGCCAAAAAGCTTAGGGTGGTTTTTGTCAAACCAGCACAGAGTCTAAATCTCTGTAAACAAACAGAAGCTTAACAACTAGGTGAAGGAGTAAATGAAATTGTTGATTCAGTAACAACTGCCTGAGTACAAGTTCCTCCTTTTCCAGTAATAGGGGTAATCGTTTCAGAACTTCCAGCAGCCAGACAATCTACCGTACCTGCAACAAAAGTAGTACCTCCAGGGTATGCTACCTCTGCGGCGCTATCAAGCACGCCATCACAAACAAGAACTATGTTCGCGCGCAAACCATTCATCTCAGCCTTGAAAGCAGCAGTTTGACCTTTCTGTCTAGCCGTATTAAGCGATGCCAGCACAACCGAAGCCAAGATACCGATAATAGCGACGACCACCAAGAGTTCAATTAAGGTAAAACCTCTCTTAAAATTCATTTTCATAATAAATTTATTCCCCGCCCCGGCGGGGCAAGTTAAAAATAATTAGTTAATAATGCAATTTCGACTTGTTTTTAATGCATTCATTATAACATATACACAAAAGGATATAGGCAAGAAAGTTATCCACAGGGCAGAATTAG
>CAYIUM010000020.1:0-3913 GCA_964366675.1 uncultured Candidatus Saccharibacteria bacterium | reverse complement strand
CTAGGTTCTAGAAATTCGCATTTTACTAGCTCACTAGCACCTAGTCACTAGAACCTAATTAAGATATTCCTCCCGCTAGGTTGTAAATAGGCATAAGTACGGACACAAGCAATATCCCCACCCCTAAGCCCAAAATCACAATCATAATCGGCTCTATCAGACCGACCAATGTATTAATAGCATCATCTACTTCCCGCCTATAGAAATCAGTCAAAGTTTTTAAAATAACCCCAAGCGAACCCGTCTCCTCTCCCACTTGCACCATTTGTACCAAGATTCCAGACATTTCTTTTTCGTGTTTTGCAAAGGCGACAGAAAGCGCTAACCCGGATTTTACTCCATCCGCCGCTTCCACCAGAAGTTCTTTATATACCCGGTTGCCGACAACTTCGGCGGTGATATCTATGGTCCGAACTATCGGAACACCGGATGAAAGCATGGTATTCAAATTATCTGTTATTCTGGAGAGATAAAGTTTTTTGTATAAATCACCCACCACTGGCATAGAGAGGTGCACTGTGTCCAAATATGTCTTTCCCTGCTCGGTAGAAGACAGCCGCCAGATCCAAACGCCTAAAAGCACCAAAAAAAATATGATAAGAAAACCATAATTAACGAAAAAGCCCGAAATCGCAATAATTACTTTCGTATAAAAAGGCACCGCCTGGCCAGAATCCAAAATAATCGCCGAAAGCTTGGGAATCACCACTACGAACATCAGACCCATCACCACAAAGAAAGTAAAAATAACAAAAACCGGATAAATAAGGGCATTTCTGGTTTTAGAAGTAATAGAATATTGGCGGTCTAAATATTCCGCCAAATGGAGAAAAGTTTGATTTAGCTTTCCAGTTTCTTCGCCTACTTTAACCATATTCACATAAAAATTGGAAAACACATCTCCATGCTTGCTTAAGGCGCCGGAAATAGAAATTCCTGCCTGGAGATCATCGCCGATAGCGGTCAGCTTGCGACTTAAAAGTTTATTTTCTGTGTTGGCAGCCAGCATGGTAAAGGCTTTCAAGGTAGAGACTTGCGCCTCAAATAAAGTGGCAATCTGGCGGGAAAGGACTACCACATCCTTGTTGGAAACTTTTTCAAAAAAAGAAATCGAAAATATCGATTTATTTCCGCCTTCTTCTTTGATAGAAACAATCACGAAACCTCTTCTTTGGAGCCCGCTTATCGCCATATCGCGATTGGGCGCGTCAATTTCTCCTTCTTTATTTATCCCTTCAGCGTCTATTGCTTTGTATTTAAATAACATATATTAGTTCTTAAAGTTTCTAAAGTTGTAAAGTTTTTAAAGTCACTTCTTTATAACTTTATGAACTTGATAACTTTCAACTACCTAAATCATACGCTCCAGACCCTTGGGATTGAGAGAATATTGATAAGCATTCTCAATAGAGACTTCTCCCGCACGCACCAGTTCCATTAACGAGTGATTTAAATCTATCATTCCGGATTCTGCTCCGGTTTCTATGACTACATCTATTTCATGGGTACGCTTTTCACGAATTAAATTTGACACAGCGCTGTTGTTCAAAAGAAGCTCGTAAGCAGGAATGAGTCCGCCAGTGATTCTGGGAATCAACCTTTGGGAAAAAATTCCGAGAAGCGATGCTGCTAGCTGGGTACGAATTTGGTCCTGCTGATCGCCAGGAAAAGAATCAATTATTCTATCTATAGTCTGGGAAGCATTATTGGTATGCAATGTTGAAAGCACGAGGTGTCCTGTTTCCGCAGCCGTAACGGCGGTGGCGATGGTTTCTGGTGTGCGCATCTCGCCGATCATGATTACATTGACATCCTCACGAAAAACCGACTTAAGCGCGACATGGAAATCATGAGTATCAATGCCTACCTCGCGCTGGTTAATGATAGATTTATTAGGCACATATACATGCTCAATCGGATCCTCAATCGTGATAATGTTTCTGGCCTGTTCGTTATTTATTAAATCCACCATAGCGGAAAGAGTAGTTGATTTACCTTGCCCAACGGGACCAACTACCAAAAAGAACCCTTGTTTTTTGCGTGCCAAATCAGCGATGATGGGAGGTAAATGTAACTCCGCCATAGTTTTAACTTTCGGCACTAAGCGAAAAACTACACAAACGAGACCTTTCTGAAAAAAGGCATTGCCGCGCAATCGCGCTTCTCCGCGGAAATCATAGGAAAAATCAACTTCTTGATTTTCCATAAATTTATCAACTTTCGTCTTAGGTAGTACTTCATTCAAAATCCCAACCATATCCCCTTCCGTAAAAACCGGGTGCTTGACAAGAAAGGTAAGTTCGCCGGCCACCCGAATGGCTGGCACACGGTTGGTGCCCAAATGTAAATCTGACCCGCCCTCGCGAATAACAGTCAAAATAAGTTCCTCAAGTTTTTTCTTATAATCCACCATTTTTTTATCTTGGGACTGCAACTTTTTTCTCTAAAATATTTGTTACCTGACTGATCACTTCTATGGGAGTAGAATTAGCCTTAACAATATAACCCGCTACGCCTAATTTATTGCCCATATCTATATCTGACTGCTGGCTTTTATTAGACAAAACTATTTTAAGACATTTGGAACATAATTTTTCCGTGTTTATTTTCGCCAACATCTCAAAACCGTCCATTTCCGGCATAATTATATCCATTAATATAACATCAGGATTCAACCCGCCTCTGAGTTTTTCTAAAGCCTGCGCGCCACTTTCTGCCGTGTAAACTTCAAAATTGCTTTGGCTGAATTTGAGCGCATACATATCCAAAAGAAAACTATCGTCGTCTACTATTAAAATTTTTCTTTTTTCTCCTTCCATATATTTCTTTTATACACTTATCGGCTAATGATTAATTATACTACGAACCAATTCTATTACAACCCCCTAAATCCCCCTCATTAGGGGAAATTCTAACCCTCCCGAGATTCGGGGAGGGCTGGGAGGAGTTCATTCGCTTTCATTGCTAAAATTATACACTTCCGTAAAAGGAATAATGCCGTCTAAAGATTTGAGCATGGCATCTTCTTTCATCATCAGCATTCCATGTCTGCGAGCAACTTTATAAATTTCTCCATTGGTTGGGCTTCTTAATATTACATCCTGCATTTCTTTATCTACTTTAAACATTTCAAAAATAGCAATACGTCCTCTTGTGCCAGAAGGACATGCAGAAGATGGAACTGTGTCGTACATTTCGTTTTTGGTTTTAATATCCTTTTTAAATTCATTCGGCAAATCTTTCATCTGTTCTTCAATTTGTATCTTAATACTTGCATCCATTGGTACGAGCTTTCGCGAAGTCGGACAAGTTAGACGAGCCAGACGCTGAGCGATCGATAGAATAAGAGTTGGCGCAATTAAATACGGATCAACTCCCATGTCAACCAAGCGGGGTACGGCACCAATCGCATTGTTGGTATGGAGCGTAGAAAGAACAAGGTGCCCAGTTAAGGCCGCTTGAATGGCAAGTTGAGCTGTTTCTTTATCCCGTATCTCTCCAACCATTATGATGTCAGGATCTTGACGAAGAATAGAACGAAGTCCTGAAGCAAAGGTATATCCAATTTCGGGCATCATCTGTGATTGATTAATATCGGGCATATGGTATTCCACAGGATCTTCCAGGGACACGATATTACTTTTTTCTCTATCAAGTTCATTCATCATCGAATACAGAGTCGTTGACTTTCCGGAACCAGTCGGACCAGTAATTAAAATAAGTCCGTAAGGTTTTTTTATCGCTTCCCTGATCATATTCAGATTCGTTTTCGACAAGCCTAATTGGTCCAATGGCTTGACTCCTTTTTCGGAATCCAAGATACGTATCACGACTTTCTCGGCATAATAGGCAGGCATAGTAGAAACACGAAAATCAATTTTACGCCCATCAATATTGGCACTAAATGATCCAT
>CAYIUM010000019.1:1591-7165 GCA_964366675.1 uncultured Candidatus Saccharibacteria bacterium | reverse complement strand
AAGTAAAAGAGATGTCTCCCACTGGAGATACTATAATCGGACTAGTGGCCCCAGAAAATTTTATGGATACGCTGTCAGTAGTAATGGATTGGAAACTGTCTAGAAAATATTTATAATTAAAACCAAGTTCGATCGCCTCTCCCGCCACAGCTGCGTCTAAATATGTCTTATTTTCTCCAATATCATTATTGGTGGACGAGAGTTCAAAGATTTTTTCTTTCGGCTTAACTGACAGATTAACCTGATTAAATTTATCCGAAAAAATATTAGAAAGTTTAAGAGCGTTCAGTAAGTCCTGTTTTAACACTACGGCGTTGGTTGAAGAGCTTTTGGGAATAATTTGACGATAATCAGGAAAAACTCCATCAATCAATCGGGAAGTAAGATAAACACCCTCAGAAGAAAAAGAGATCTGGTTTTTACTGAAACACACTTTTATGGTAGAGGAGGATTCTCCAAACACTTTCAGTATTTCAGAAATATTTTTAAACGGGATAAGTAGTCCCCCAATTTCAGGAAGCCCTTTGATTTTTATTTTTTTCTCACCCAATCTAAAGGAGTCAGTAGAGACAAACACAAGACTATCTTGGTGGGTATACATAAAAACACTAGAAATTTCAGGTTTTATGTCGGACACCGAGGAACTGTAATAGACCGATTTTATTCCATCCATCAGTTTTTTTGGTTCTATTTCAAAATTTATCCCCGAAACTTTTGGTATGGTTGGAAAATCCTCATGCGTTTGTCCTTTGAGTTTAATTTTATTTTTCTTTGTTTTGATTAACAAATTTCCATCTATGCCTTCAATCGAAATAGCCTCATTTTGAAAAATATTAGAAAAAACCCCATTCAAAACAGACCCAGAGACTGCTATAATACCTTCCCTCTCTACCTTAGCGGGGATTTCCACTTCAATTCCAAGACTTAGGTTTGTAGATCTAAGTTTTAGAGATTTACCAGAAGCAATTAAAAGAATCGAATTCAAAATCGGCAGAGTTAAATTCTTTCCAGTAATTCTTTCCGCTTGGAAAATTTTATTTTTTATTTCTTCCACTTTGCATTCTAATTTCATATGTTTATATCTTTTATATTTAATTCATCATTATCATCATACATGTTTATAAGTGGATAAATTGTTTTTTGTTCTTTTTTTAAACACTAATTGATAATTTTTGATTTAATAAAATGTTTACAATTGATCGTTTATACACAGTTTCTGTTTTTTTATTATTATTCTCGTTTTTTATTAACACCTTGTTCTTTGGTTGTGGTTGATTTTTTAACCCCTTATTAACAATTATTTAAACATAATTCTTATTTGCTCTAATTCTTGTAATAACAGCGGGTCGTTTTTTAGGTCTGTTCTGATTTTTAGGCATGAATGGATAACTGTTGTGTGATCCTTCCCGCCCAGTTTTTGACCGATTAGTGGGTATGATACATTAAAGTCTTCTCGCAGTAAATACATTACAATCTGTCTTGCTTTGACTATTTCTTTTTTTCTGGTTTTTTCATAAATGGACGATTCTTCCAGTTTATAATGTTCGCTTACTATTTTTACCACATCTTTTATTGCTATATTTTTCTTGGGTTTCAGATTATTTTTTAAGAGATTCTTTACCTCTGCAAGCGTTAAGGGTCTGTTTTTTAGGCGATATTGGCAAATTATAATATTTAAGCTTCCTTCAAGTTCTCGGATGTTGCCGTCCACTGTTTCCGCGACATACTCTAATATTTCTTGCCCCAGATCAATATTTAATTCTTGTAACTTTACCTTTAAAATTGCCATACGAGATTCATATTCCGGTTCGGAAATATCCACAATCATTACCGCAGCAAAGCGGGATTTTAAACGGTCTGCCAGTTCGGGAATGTAATTGGGGTGTTTATCGGAAGAGAAAATTATCTGCTTGTTGTTTTCGTAAAAAGTATTAAATGTGTGGAAAAGTTCCTCTTGGATTTTTTCCATTTTGCCGATGAATTGTATATCATCTATGATTAAAAGATCGTATTTTCGGTATTTTTCTTTAAAAGAATTTGCTTTGTTGGATTGTAGTGAGTTTATAAAATCATCGGCGAATTTATCTAAAGTCATATAATGCACTCTTTTGCTCTGATATTTTTCTTTGATTGTATTTCCTACTGCTTGGATTAAATGAGTTTTACCAAGTCCAGTTCCCCCATAGACAAAAAACGGATTATATTTAGTGCCTGGGTTATCTATAATTGCTTGAGCGGCGGCGTATGCAAGTTCATTAAAAGTTCCAACGATAAAAGAATTAAAGTGATAACGCGGGTTTAAATTATCTTCCGGATTTATATAAAGGTCTTTTAAGGGCAGTTCTTTATTGACGAAGGTTTCACTTATTATGTTTTCCTCCTTATTGTTTTCTATTTTGGCAATAGTATATTCCACCGCGCGCATGCTTTCGTAGGCGCCGGCTATAGTTTTTGTGATGAGCTTATGATATTTATTGATAAGCCAATCACGAACAAACTCATTCGGCACCCCGATATAAATGACACCCGTATCCTCCTTTACAATAGATGTATTTTTAAACCAAGTACTAAAATTTGCTTTAGACATGCCCGCTTCTATCTCTACCAGACAATTTTTCCAAAGCTGTTTCGTATTCATGGTCTCATATTATACTATTTGCAAAATGTTAGATACTTACCAAAAGTTATCAAACGTGTTGATAATCTGTGGATAATATTATATGCCCGGACACTTATTTTATTACCTTTGACTTAAAATAAGCGTTCGGGTATACTCCAAACATGTCATTTACATATAAACCGAAAAAGAGAAAAAGAGCAAGAAGCCACGGATTTTTGGTTAGATCTAGAACCAAAAATGGCAAAAAGGTGCTTTTAAGAAGGCGACACAAAGGCAGAAAAAAGCTTTCTGTTTAAGTATGTTATCCAAAAAGAATAGGATAAACACCAAAGAAGTTGACAAAATCTTTCAGAAGAGTAATTCTTTGAATTCTCTCAGTCTTGCTTTTAAATATTTTAAAAATGAAGGTAAAGAAACAAAAATATCTTTTATTGCGCCCAAAAACCTAGCTAAACTGGCTGTTAAAAGAAATTTACTCAGAAGGTTAGGATATTTTGCTTTGGAAAAAAACATTAAATTGTTTCCTGCTGGCATTACCGGAATTTTTGTTTTCAAAAAATATCAAGACAATATTGCAATCCTAGAAAATGAAATTAAAAACATATTCGGTAAAGTTAATTAGCTTCTATCAGAAACATCTCTCTGTTTTTTTAAAACCAAGTTGTGTTTTTTATCCGTCTTGTTCGGAATACACCAAGCAAGCGATAGAAAAATATGGAATCTTAAAAGGGTCACGGTTGGGGTTTTTAAGAATCTTACGTTGCCACCCGTGGCAGAAAAATCATATGGATCCAGTTCTTTAATTTTCCAATACTTTCTAGCATTTTTACATCTTTTCAGATAGAATGAAAGCATGTTTCAAAATATCTGGGATACTGTTTTGTATCATCCTTTACTGAATGCTTTAGCTTTTTTGGTTTCCATTATTCCTGGTGGAGATGTGGGTGTTGCCGTTATTATACTGACTATTTTGGTTAAATTGGCGCTATTTCCGTTATCGCAGAAATCTATAGAGAACCAGGCCGCAATGAACATGCTTGCTCCTGAATTGGATAAGATAAAAAAGAGTGGGACAAGCAAAGAGGAACAGGCCAAGCTCACATTTGAGCTCTATAAAAAACACAAAACCAATCCGTTTTCAGGATGTCTCCTGGTTCTGATTCAGGTCCCCATTATTTTCGCTCTATATTATGTCTTTTTCAAAGGCATAAATTTTGAGGGCGGGGGTTTGTATTCTTTTGTTCACATTCCGGAGAAAATCAATATGGTGTTCTTAGGACTGGTTAATTTGGGTGGTAAAAGTTTAATTTTGGCGATTTTGGCTGGAGTATCTCAATACCTTCAAGCATATTTTATGCCAAAACCATTCACTTCTTCGTCTGTTTCAGGAAAAGACAACCCTAGTTTTACAGAAAGTTTTAGCAAGAGTATGACCATGCAGATGAAATATGTTTTTCCTTTCGTGGTTGCCTTTATCGCCTACAGTATTTCCGGCGCAGTTGCTTTATATTGGATTACGAGTAATATCTTTGCTGTAGGCCAGCAGATTTATGTAAATAAAACAGAAAAGAAAGTTTTGGATAAAGAAGTGGAAACTTTAATTGCTGGAAAATAAAGATGGATAAAAAGGAAATACAAAATTTAATAAAGCAGTTAATTGAAAAAACTGGAATCATGGTGACAGGGATTACTGTTACCGAAGAAGGTCCGCAAAACACATGGTTTTCGGTCGAAATTAACGAACCGCATTTTTTTGTAAGTCGCGAGGGCGAAGCGCTTTATGCCTTAAATCATTTGGTTCGCAGAATGATTGAAACTAAAAACCTCACCCCAACCCCTCTCCTGTCAGGAGAGGGGCAAGGGGAGAGGTCTATTTTAATCGACATAAATAATTTTCAAAAGAAACGAGTGGAAAACATCCGCGCTGTGGCGCACATGATGGGGGAACGAGCCAGATATTTTAAATCGAGTATAGAAGTTAATCCAATGTCTGCTTTTGAACGCAGGATTGTGCATGAATTTCTGTCTAGCGCAATTGACTTGAAAACCGAATCAGTTGGTACTGGAGTTTCTCGCCGAGTGGTTATAAAATACATAGGAAATAGCTTATAGCTAAGGCAGTTCCAATCTCCATAAGAAAGAATCTTTTTTATTGACAAAAAATAAGTAATTTTCCCCTTCATCCAGGGCAAGTTTTATGCCATCAACCTCTTCCCCTCCCGCAATCGCTGCCGGATCTGAAATTATTGTGGCATTCCCAGTTTTTATATCTACTTTCCAAAATTGATCTTTGAAAGATACTTCTCCTTGGTACCAAGAATCTGGATATTCACCCAATCCGATTGACTTTGGCGCCGCGCAGTAAACGACGTCGCTTACTTTGCCCCAGACGCATTTCTCCGGCAGAGTTCTTATTCCCAATATATCGGAATTTCTAGTATCAGTATGATAGATGTTCAGAGATAAATTATTGTCGCCATATAAAACCAACTTTCCGTTTGGACTTCCCAATGTGGTCAATCCGTTTATGCCGCCCAAAACCATGCTTAAATTTTTGCCGGCGGAGTCCATTGTGTACATATATCCAGGAACTCTAGCGGAAGGTTTGGTGGAAAGGGTTATTATATTATTGCTTGGCCAAAACGATAACCATTCCGTAAAAGAAGAATCAAACACTTGAGTTTTTCTTCCATCAAGCAAATTAAGAATAGCGCCAATCATATTGTTCCCCGCATTAAACAAATAAAATATTTTTGAACCATCAAGTGAAACACTTATGTCTTTTACGTTTTCCGGCAGAAAAGACCCCTTTATTTCATTGTTTCCATTTGTCGTTGTTCCCAGGTATTCTTTTGGCAAAACGCCGACAAAAGATTCTATAGTTCTATCATCTGTTTTTAAGTGCCGCATCACTACAGATTCTCCATGATTACCAAAATAGCTGTCGTAAACTT
>CAYIUM010000019.1:0-1581 GCA_964366675.1 uncultured Candidatus Saccharibacteria bacterium | reverse complement strand
GGTTTTAGAAAACTTTTCTTCCTTGATTTGGTCGGCGAAAGTTTGGTAAACAATACCCCCCGCTCGTTCCACATACCTGACGGCTGTCATAAATTCTGTTAGTGGTTTAATGGTTGTTTTGTTTTCCTCTCCTCCTATTTTAGGAGGAGTGCCCGAAGGGCGAGGTGGTGTAGAATCATTACCACCCCCAACCCCCTCCTCATTAAGGAGGGGAGCTGTTTCTTTTATTCTTTCTTTAGTAAACAGTCCAAAGCCGGCTACGGACATACTGGAAACTTTTGCCAGTTTGGCCTTTGATGTTTCTCCGGAAGGAGGAGGCACATATTCGGACACATCAACCGGAGGCGTTACAACCGGAGGCACCAGCTTACTTTTCCCAAAAGGGTTAAATTGTGGAAAGAAATTTGTGCCTGTTTCATCTTCCTCGGGTATGGTGTTGGTCGGACGGTAAAAAAAGAAGGTAAAGATCCCAATTGTAGCAGTGGCTAGAATTATTATTAAAAGAATAAAATTTCTTTTGGACATAAAATTTATTTAATTATTTGTGGCCGGTGGCGGAGTAGTTGTCGCTGGCGGGTTGAAATCAGTCTTAAGTAAGTCGGGATTTATTGTGAAAAGAAGGGCATAAGCGATCAAAGCTATTAGAAGCCCTAAGACTGCCTGGGTTATTGTTTCTTTGGCTGCCTCTTTATACGATACCAATTCGGTTGTCATATACTTTATTCCTCCCGCGACAATTTTTATTACGGATAAAACTGCCGCTATGCCGATGATTATTTTTATCATTAGGTTTAAGTATGCGCTTAGATTGTTGGGTTGTGTGGGGTCAAAATTTGTAAGTTTCGATTGTCCGTCAACTTGAATTAATCTGTTGCATCCAGGAATAGGAGGATTAGCATTGGGATCGCAGGGCAATGGAGCCAAAAGTTGGTACCCATTTAAATTTGGTGTTCCTGTTGCAATGTTATCACATTCATCTGAGGCGGCCTGCATATTTCCATTATGTTTTTGCAATGCTTGTGCTATACAATCATCGTATGGAGTTGCATAAACTTGTGTTATGGATTTAAACAACCCAATCAGTATCATAAGTATTAATATATATTTTGCGTATTTCATCGTGTTCTAAAATTCTATATTTATTTCTTTATTTGTCGTCTGAAAAATTTTATCTTTATTCTCAATATTTAATCTCAATTTAGATGTTCCATGCGTATTCATTTCTACTTGTAAAGGCATTAAATTTTTTTTAAAACTTGTTAAATTTACTCTATTATCGTTGATAAACCAGCTCCACACAAGCGTTGGGTTTTGTATTTCTTTCGGAGAAATAAAATAAGGAATGGCTTCTATTATCCCCGACCCTTGTATTTTGTGTGAATTCTTCAATGTTTCTTCCCAAATTGTTCCGAGTGTGTTGTTATTTTTATAAAATAATATTTTTGGCTCAGTCATACCTATATCTATACTTGCCCCGGAAGAATATTTTTGATCCACCGTAGATACCACTACACTTATATTGTTTGAATCTTCCAGATAATCGTTTATAAAAAGAAAAGAGTTTTTACCATAACCTGAACC
>CAYIUM010000018.1:0-7431 GCA_964366675.1 uncultured Candidatus Saccharibacteria bacterium | reverse complement strand
TCAAAAATACTTGCGGGAGCCTTGGGCGGCAAAGATATAAGCGACAGTATAGGCGCTATTATGGACGCTCTATTAAATAAAATAGTTACTACTGGACTGAATGAATTAAAAAATACAGCCAACCCCGCTCCAACAAGTGACATTTGGGGTTATTATGGCAACACTTTGGGCGGTAACAACATTCAAATTTCAGACCCAGACCTAAGTATTCAGCAAAATGTTTCAGTCGGTGTTGGAGAAAGCACTACTATCACAATGTCAGGCGGCAACGGACATTATGTCATTCAAGGATCTCCGATTGCTTCAATAGCAACCGCAAGTAAATCTGGCAATACTCTTACAATCACCGGCAGATCAAGAGGTTCAACGGCAATTGTAATAAATGACACTTCAACACCTTCTCCTAAAACAGCTACTATCGCCATTGACGTAAGTAACTTGACTGTAAATCCTAATAGAATAGTGGTTGACGTTAACAACGATATCGTCGCGACCATATCAGGCGGAACACCACCTTATAGGATAACCAGAATCCCTGATAGAAGAATGGTGATGGAAACTTTCACAAGCCCAACCCTGATTGTTTCTGGATTAGAAAACGGAAATACTTCCCTTGAAATACAAGATTCGGCAACACCGCCAAATTCCAAAACGGTGCAAATCAGGGTAGGCTCTGAAAACTTATCTATACAAGAAAATGTCTCAATTAATGTCGGAGAAAAAACAAATATAACCATACATGGAGGTATACCTGATTATTTTATAGAAACAGGACACGATGCCACAATAGCAACCGCCCGAATTTCCATTTCCGGTGACACTCTTGAGATTACCGCTGGAACTACAGAGGGCCAAACGAGAATTCAAATAAAAGATTCTTCGAATCCTTCTAAAACCGCTGGCATTGATGTGACAATAACAAAAGAGACTGGTTGTTTTATTGATGGTGTCAAAGACCCCGACATAGAGGAACCGGATTGTGAAAATATGGGAGGAATATGGATATGGCCATAACGATAGAAAAAGGTTGCAAAGTTTGTAAAGTAAACAATGCAAAAAGATTTTGATAAGTGGAATAAGAAACCGTTACTGGAATTCCAGTAACGGTTTCTTGGGTATTATCGCCCACTCTATGTGCTACTTTCGAACATCACACACGAGTTTGGTACATGGGAAGCTTCATTTGAAAAATCCAAATTTTAGCGTCAAAATTTCCGACTAAGTACCATAGCGCCAGAAATCTCCGAGCTCCGCACCCAGTTCGATTGTCTACAGAGCTTGTATTAAAAAATACCTAATATATATTATATAAAATAGAAAAATATAAGCAAATTTCTTTTAGGTGTGGTAAAATGATATTAAAATATTATGAAAAATATTATTGCTTATGTTGATGCTTCAAATTTAAAATTTGGAATAGAGCAAAGTGGTTGGAAACTTGATTATAAATCATTTCGTTCTTGGCTTCGTGACAAGTTTGGGGCATCCCGAGTAATTCTTTTCATGGGACTTATCCCAGACAACTCTGATTTATATAATTATTTACAAAGCATCGGTTATGATATTTCTTTTAAGCCAACTGTTACCAGCAAGGAAGGCAGAACGAAAGGCAACATAGACGGGGAACTTATCTTAAGCATCGCAAAAGATTTTTATGAAAATGAATTAGAAAGCGTTGTGCTTGTTGCTGGAGATGGCGACTACCACTGCATTGTGGAATTTTTGAAAGAAAAAAAGGTGCCCATCAGTGTCGTATCTCCAAACAAAAAATATCTATCTCTTTTATTAAAAAGGACCAATGTGCCAATTATTATATTGGATCAATTTATTGAGAAATTGCGACAGAAAACGAAAAAGCCCCCAGATATGCCATAACATATCAAGGGTCTTTTTCTTGTTTATAAGTTCACTATAGCAAACCGAATATGGATGTCAAGGGATTAAAATAATGTTAAAATACTGAGTAGTCAAAAAGTTTAGAAAAATGAAAAAATTTTTACCATACATATTCCTTCTCACCATCCTCGTCGGGCTTTTTGGACCGGGGGGGAAAGTGAATGCGCAAACGGACCCAGCGACATTGGGAAACTGTACTGTCAATGTGGTGGGATCACCATATCCTATACCCAAAGGCCAAATGACCAAAACGGCATGTGAAGCACAAGTAAAAAAAGCAGATGGAACAAATGATCCAACCATGAATGCAACATGGGTACCATCAGCAGCTGCGGCTGCGGCAGGAGCAACATCTATAAGTGTAACAGGAGCAGTAGGCACCCGTTCTGATTTTGAAAAAGAACTTGGAAATGATTGCGGTCTTAGTTTTTCGGGCATAGGAAGATGCGTATTGATGATTTTTTATTATGTTGCTATGGCATTGCCCAGTCTCTTGCTTTGGGCATCGGCGCAATTTTTTAATGCAATGATATCTCTCGGAATAGATAGCAAGCTAACATCCGATTCAACTTTTATTTCCCAAGCTTGGGCAGTCGTTCGAGATCTTTCCAATATATTTTTTATCCTTGTTTTGCTCTATGTGGCTATTCAAACAATTTTGGGTTTGAGTCACGAAACCAAAACGGTGATAATAAATGTGATAATCATGGCCCTGCTCATTAATTTCTCCATGTTTTTCACTAAAGTAGTTATTGATTCTTCAAATATTTTGGCCTTGGTTTTTTATAATAAATTGGATACAACACCAGCAACTGGCAATGCAACAGAATTCAACACTGGGTCTACCCCTAATAATGAAAAAAATGTTTCCGGAACCATGTACAGAAAATTTGATGTGACTAAATTAATGGATAAAACAACTATAGATAAACTAAAAACACAAAAAGTAAAAGATGCAAGTGGCGAAGAGAAAAAAATAGATGGACCAATGCCTGTTCCTTTATTAATCGGAATAATTCTTTTTTCTGGAGCAATTATGTTCTTTGCCGCTTATACATTTTTTGTCGCCGGAGTAAGTTTTTTGGGAAGACTGATTGAGTTGTGGGTATTGATTATTTTTTCTCCTTTTGCTTTTATGTCTTTTACTATACCGAAGTTTGCAAGTGTGGAATATTTAGGATGGGATGCTTGGTTTAAACGTCTTATTTCAACATCGTTTATGGCGCCGATTTTTATGTTCTTTATGTACTTAATATTTAAATTACTAAGTGTGCCAGGTTTTTTTGAAGGTTTTGTCAAAGGTGATGGATTTGTTGCAACTCTTTTGAGTATTTTAATCCCAGCCTTGATAATCATAGCCCTTCTTAAAAAAGCAACCGAGTTCGCCGAAAAAGGAGGAGGAGAATTTGGGCAGATGTTTGTAAAAATGGGGAAAGTTGGGTTAGCCCTTGCGGCTGGCGCAACGATGGGCGGAGTAGGCATGGCTCTGCAGGGAAGTCTTGGACATTTAGGTAAGATGGCTGCTGAGTCTACTAAAATGGCTAAATGGGAAACAACAAAAGGAGGAGGTGTTGGAGGATGGGCAAAAAGATTGGCCGGCAGAAATGTTCGGACTGTAGGCATGGGAGCCGCTTCGAGCAGTTTTGATCTAAGAAAAGGCGCCGTTGGAGGAGTAATGAAAGCAGTATCCGCCGCCACTGGAGTTGAGTTAGGAACCGGATCCAGCTTCATGATGAGAGAAGCAGGCGGATATGAAGCGGATTTGAAGAGACGAGACGCGAAAATAAAAACCCGAGCCGAGGGATTGAAAACAAAGGAGGGCGAACCAGAAAAACAGAAATTGAACGAATACGAAGAAGGACATCAGGTAGTTTCTATGACAAACGAAAAGGACATTCATGACGTAGATCTAAAAATTGCCGGAGCAAAGAAAAATAGGGATAATCTGAAGGAAGTCTTCGGCTCTGCAAATCAGTCAAAAGATAAAGATGGAAAATTTATAGACCCCGAAACTGAAAGAAAACGAGAAGATTATGATAGAGCCTCAAAGAGTGTTAAAGATTTAGAAAAAGAAAGAAGCAACATAAAGAATGGCGGAGAAAAGATGCAAACAGATGAACATGGAAATCTTGTTATTGATCCCGCAACTGGAAAGCCTATAGGCACCGGAGAATATAGAACGCATAATGGCAATATAACTGAAAAAGAAGTGACAGACGCAAATGAAACTGCAAAAGCTGCTGCAACAGCGGTAGTAAAAGCTGGGTTAGCAGCAGCTACAGCAGAAGCAACTTATGAAAACGAAGTATCTAAGAAGTCCGCAGCCGAAGCGAATGTTGTTGCTGCAGAAAAAGAAGTGGGACGCACATCCGCAGCGATACTTTTGAGTAAAAATCCTAATGATCCTGCGCTTATTAGTGCCGCCAAGAAAGCTGAAGAGGCCAAAGCTACTGCCTTGAAAGCTGTAACTGATGCTGAAACAGCAATGACAACAGCTGCAGAAACTGTAATTACTACAAAGAAAGCTCATGATACAGCGATAACTAATACCAAAATGGCGACAGAGAAAGCAGAAAAAGTAAATAGGGTTAAAAAAGAGGCTGAAGATAAAGCCAAAGTTAGTGGTAAAAAATTCGAATTTGGAAACTCTCAAAACAAATATGAAGATGAATTAATCCCGCATGCCAAACATGCATATGAAAATGTAAGCAAGGAAAGAACACGAAACTTGGCTGATATATATGAAAACCAATTTACTTGGCCTTGGAATGAAGCCGCGCGCAAAAAATCTGCTCACGAAATGAGGATGGGCGTCAAAGCAGAAAGTGGTGGCAAAGACAAAGGCGGAGGAGGGCATTTGCTTGGACACGCGGTAATAGAAGGATTAGGGCAGAAGTTTTCTGATCATGGTCATGAAAAAAGCTCTCCTTCTGCGCCGCCTGCAAAAGAAAGCGGAGGGAGTGCCCCAGGATATAAAGCATAAACATTAAATATATGATAGAAAAATTAAAACAAACAATTGAAGAAGAACTAGCCCAGTTACCTAAAGAAATGCAGGAGGCTATTAATGCTCTCGATTGGGTAAAAGTAACTGAAGAGATAGGTAAGAAAAATAATTTAGATGAAGAGGAAATCAGCGACTTCCAGTTGGAAACATTGCTGGTGTTGATCGGCGTGGTAGATCCAGAATTTTACGCCATTAATATTGAAAATCATGTGAATACCACAAAAGATGAAGCGAAAAACATTGCCATGGAGGCTTTTGCAAAGATATTTACGCCAATAAAAAACACACTAGAAGAAAATATTAGAAATAACCTGAAAAACAAAAACCCAAGCTGGAAACAGAATGTGAATTTTGCTCTCTCCGGTGGAGATTATTCAAGTTTTATGGAAAAATAAAATAACATGAACAGCGACACAGTAAATTTATTAAAAATAAAAATAGAGCAAGCAAAAAGAAAACTCCCTTTGGAGACCGTAAATGCTATTGATGCTGTGGACTGGAAAGCGGCTATCTTAGAACTGCGAGCTAAGAAGGGATACAACTTTGAGCAGCTGGGCGATCTGGAAACTGAAACAGAATTACTGCTCGCGGGACTGGTCAGCCCGGAAGATTACCCGAAAGAGTTGGAAAGAAGAATGAGGATTTCCAAGGCAAACGCAAATGAATTGGTAAATGAGATGAACGAGGCGGTTTTCAAAAAAATAAGGGAAGAATTGGTCAAAAATACAGAAAGAAAAAAAATATTTCAGAAAAGTATTCCTCCCCACCCTAAACCCCCTGTATCCCCCTTATCAGGGGGAATTAATGCGCCTCCCTTGATAAGGGGAGAACTGGAGGGGTTAGAGAAGAGAAACGATACGGCAGTTCTCAACAAAGCTGGCATCGAAATTTTTGATAAAAGTGCGCCGATTGAAATACCCGCGCCAACGACTTTGCCTAACAGGGAAGAAATGATGAAAAAAATAGAAAGACCGGAAGAGATACATCCCATCTTGACGCAAAAATTATCCGCCTCTTTTCAGACTCCAACAACAAAAACGGACCACTCCTTAAATAACCTTACACCAAATAATAACCCAAGCGCAGTGCCAAAATTTGACCCATATCGAGAAACCCCAGAGTAGGAGTGGCCAAGTTATAAAGTTTGTAAAGTAGAAAGTTTATAAAGCAAAAATGAAAATAGAAAAATTCGAAGACATAATGGCTTGGGAAAGAGGAAAAAGGTTAACAGTTGAGATTTATATAAGGTTTAAAAATTGTAAAGATTTTAGTTTTAAAAATCAGATAGAAAGAGCTTCTGTTTCGATAATGAATAATATTGCAGAAGGCTTCGAAAGAAGAACCAATAAGGAACTGAAAAATTTCTTGTTTATAGCGAAAGGTTCTGCGGGTGAAGTAAGATCTATGCTAAACTTAGGCTTAGAGTTAAAGTACATTCTGAAAGAAGATTTTAAGAAAATGTATGATTTAACTATAGAAATTTCCAAGCTCTTATCGGGTTTTATAAAAACTTTAGATTAATGTATACATCACGTTGACTTTATAACTTTATGAACTTTACAACTTTCTACTTAATGCCATGCAATTCAAAGTACCACAATTTTTAGACATAGAGGACAAAATTTTTGGTCCGTTTACCTTCAAGGAATTTGTCTACCTGGCAGGTGGAGCGGGCCTGTGTTTTGTGCTCTACCGGCTATTAGGGCTTGTTTGGGGTGCTATACCGATTTTAGTCGTAGCCGGACTTTCGATAGCCCTTGCCCGTTATCGACCAAATAACAAGCCTTTTATCAATCTGATCGAGGCAGGGTTTAATTATTTTATACAGGATAAACTTTATATTTGGAAAAGGCGCAAGAACAAAATAGAAAAAAACAAACAGGCGCAACAAGCCTTGGGTGGGGATATTAAAAGAGAAAATTTAGGAAATCCGGTTCGATTGGGGGGAAATAAGTTGAGAGATTTAGCCTGGAGTTTGGATGTGCTAGATTTAAATAAACACGAGAAGTAGTTATAAAGTAAAAAGTTATAAAGTCATAAAGAAAATACAATGCAAAACAAATCGAATCAACTTTATAAACTTTCCACTTTATAACTTTATGAACTAACCCATATGGCCTTAAAAGCAAAAGCAACTCAAGAGTTTGTGACGATCAAAGAAATTCGTGATGGAATCATCGCGCTGAAAGACGGCGGATTGCGGGCAATTATTCTGGCCAATTCGGTCAATCTATCCTTGAAATCGGAAGATGAACAGAGGGCGACCATACTTCAATTCCAAAGCTTTTTGAATACTTTAGATTTTGCCGTGCAAATATCGGTTCAATCCAGAAGACTGGACATCAGGCCCTATCTTTTACTTTTAGAAGACAGAATAAAAGTGCAAAACGAGCCGTTGCTCAAGCTGCAAACAAGAGAATATATTGAATTCATTAGAAAATTTACCGAGGAGGTAAGCATTATGACTAAAAGTTTTTTTGTAGTGGTACCTTACACCCATACTGTTTTAAAATCTGATTCTGGAGTAT
>CAYIUM010000017.1:0-7657 GCA_964366675.1 uncultured Candidatus Saccharibacteria bacterium | reverse complement strand
GAACTGGGAAAAAATTACAATTTCCAGATTACACTTTTCGAACCAAAAGATCAGAAGATGACTTTAGTGTATCTGGAATAACCTAAAAAAACGGAAGCCTGGCTTCCGTTTTTTTAGTGTAACTCGTTATCTTCTTTCCTAATATTTATCCACTCAAGAATTTCCTGTTGAAAAGATTTTTTACTTTTAAAATAATTTAAAAAATCTATTTTGTTAATTATTTTATTTTCTGGACGAATAACTTCTAAATAATCCAAATAACTGCTCCATTTGTACAAACTTAAAAATTCTAGGACTTTTTTTGTATTCTTTATACCTTTTTCTTTCCATTTCGTGTCTATAAGTTTCAATGGATTTAGATGAATATATGAAAACAGATATTTTGCCTGTGGGTCATTTTCCACATGTACAGATTTAAATTTACTCTCAAATAGAGATCCTGTTCTTTTGTGTCTTGCGTTGAAATATTTAGAATAAGCAGTCAAAACTCTATGCATAAAATTAGTAATCGCATTACCAGACGGAAGCCTTGCTTCCATTTTTATTGTAATATATAAATGAAAATGATTTTGCATCAAAACCCAAGCGCCGATATTCACTATCGACTCCCCTTTTTCAAAATCCCAAGCATTTATTTTTCTTTTTACAATATCATTATTGAAATCAATTCTTCCTTTAAAATTACAAAGATATAGAAGTTTTAAAAACCTTTCACGGTCTCTATCATCAAGAAAAATTTTTTGTTTTGTGTTGCCCCTGCTGTATATGTGATAATATTCATCTTCAACAAATTCTGTTTTTCGAAGTGACATATTTTAATAATATCACCAACTAAGAAACGGAAGCAAGGCTTCCGTTTTTATCCTGAGTTTATCAGCGTCATCTCCAGATAAAACTTTAATAAAAAAAACTGTAGGGGAAATGAGTGTTCTTTACACCTCCATCCCATAATCTTTTTGTGTCATTTGGATTATCACTTTTGTATACCCTATCTCCATTATCACAAGTGTAAATATACTCAGGAATACTATAAGATTGTCCACCTACAGTATGCTCTCCACTTTTAACACAATGTGAAGCTTCCCATGAAGCTATGTAATTGTTAATTTGGGTAGAAAAAAAAGAAGGGAGAGTTGGGAAAAAAGAAACACAAACCATAATTATTATTACCACTAGTTTTGATTTATATTCTTTTAGAATAGAAACTCCCTTGATTGTTAAACTCATTAAAACTACTCCAACAATACTGACAGCGAACCACAAAAAAAGTAAATCCCAAATCAGCTGGGGCGTATGAGCCCAGGTGCCACTAAAAGTAGACCCTACAGTAATAAGCAAATTCCAAAAAATCAAGACCCCCCATATTATATAAAGTATTCTATATGCTTTTTGATATGGTTGCATAACACTCAGATTATATCATGAGATCAAAATTTCGCACCGGGCAGGATTTTCGTTTACGCAGTGGCGCGAGAGATAGTTGGCTCTGTGTCTGCTTCGCCGATGGCATCCATGATAGATATCACCTGCTCGGCATAACGAGGCACCACGGAAGGCGGATTGTAAGCGCGCAAAATCTGCTTGGTAGTTTTATTATCGTAATGCCTTTCGGTCTTCGGATTATTTCCACCCAAATTGTGCGCCACAGTTTCTATAGCTTCTTCGTTGGAATCAAATCCGATCTTGCAGGATCCCCATCCGAAAGGATTGTTTTGGACTTTATTACAGTCATTTTTCCCCCCACTAGATTCTCGCACGGCTATCGCCGGCAAAAGACGCCAGTCAAGATTATTCTTTTCGGCTTCAAAGACCATTTTCATGCCCATACCTTCCAAGGGCATGTTTCTCGCCTTAAAATAAGCATCAATAGCTTGAGCTTTAATTTTTTGAGATTCTAACTTCTGGCCCACAGCGTCATTAAAAGCTAAAGGACCATAAGTTTCAATATTCTGTTTTTGCGAAGATACAATTGATGGAGTATTAACAATGCTGACAACGGCTTGCGAGATTACTCCCACGGGCACTGATGATATTGTTAAAACCGGCAAAAGAATAAATGACTCCACGAATCGTACCCATTTTTTGTTTTCCATATAAGGCGGTTTCGCTCCGCTAACCCAAAATACTGTGAAAATTTCAGGCAAATTGACTTAAGACTGAAAAATCCTTATTTAATAAGCCTATAAAACTATAGGTGCCTATTACTAAGGACGTAACTTAATGATAGCATATTAGGATTTAAAAGTCAATAGTTAGACAATGATTTTATTATATGTCAAGGACAAAAAACCTTACAAAATAAGGGTTTCTATGCTAAAATAAACCCATGAAAATAGGTATTTTTGATTCAGGGCTGGGAGGATTAATAGTTGCTAGAGCAATAAGGAAACTAATGCCGGAATATGACTATGTTTACTTTGGGGACACCAAGAGAGTTCCCTACGGCAACAAGTCATCCGAGGCGGTTTTTACCCTCACTCGAGAGGCCGTAGATTATCTTTTTTGCGAAGAAAATTGTGCGATTGTGATCATCGCCTGCAACACAGCTTCCGCCAGAGCCCTGCGCCAAATTCAAAAAAAATACGTGCCAAAAAAATTTCCGGGGAGAAGAGTGCTGGGAGTTCTCATCCCGGCGGCGGAAGAAGCTTCCCGTTACAAGCGAGTGGGAGTGCTCGCAACCCTCGGCACAGTGGCTTCAAATACTTTTACCGTGGAAATAAAAAAATTAAATAAAAAAACAAAAGTTTTTCAAAATCCGGCTCCGATCTTGGTGCCACTCATTGAAGAAGGAGAAAATATTTTGGCGAAACCATTTCTTTTAAAATACTTACAACCATTGATTAGTAAAAAAATAGACGCCTTGGTTTTGGGCTGCACCCATTATCCGATATTAAAGAAAGAAATAAAAAAAATTATACCAAAAAATGTGAAAATCATTTCCCAGGATGAAATAATACCAAAAAAACTAAAAACATATTTGGGAGAACATCCGGAAATCGCCAAAAAACTTTCTAAAAAAGGAAGTATTCGCATCTTAGCCACGGATCGGACGCAAAATATGGATAACTTGGTGAAAAGATGGTTTGGCAGTATCATAAAAAAATGAAAAAAGAAGAGTTGAAAAAAGAAATATCGGACATCGTGAAAATTTTAAAGAAAGAAAAAAAGGAGAGACTCGCAGAATGCATAGAAAAAAACTGGGGAAAGACAGCTATGGTCTATTCAAAGGAATTAAATTCTTGGGAACCTTCCGGACCAATGGAAAAAGAATTATTCTTTGCTTTTAAAAAAGAGTTGGAAAGACTGGGCACAGCGAAAAACCAAAAAGAAAAAATTTTAGCTTCGCTACAAAAACGAAGAATCCTGCAAACTGCCCCACATCTGGTAGCCACCGAGGGCCCCAGAATGTTCTGCATTAATTGGCTTGCATCATTAGGAGTAAAAAAAGGAGATTTTTATATAGTAGCTATGTTCTCCGGCATCCCCTTTTCCAACAGTTTTCGTCCGGGAAGAATAAACAGAAAAGAAAATCCAATGAATTTGTTTCCAAGTAATATGCAGAATGATCTGGTATATCGAAGCGTTGTCCAGAGCAAGCTTATCGAATCGATAAAAATCATGCCGGTACAAATAAGCAAATTTTTTCCGGAAGCAAAAGAAAAAGAATCATACACTAAATGGGCGCTTCTCTTATGCCAAGGTATCGAAAGAAAAATATTAGAAAAAGAAAATATAGTTTTCTTGGATATCAATGAAGTGATCTCGAATTATTTGGTTCAGGTGTTAAAGAATAAAGAGCATGTTTTTTATAAGATATTTTTTGAGACAAAAACCAGAGAAAAATTTATGAAAATTTTTCCGGAGGAGTTGATTTTTTATTGTTCAGTGATAGAGGGAAAATATGAAAAAATGGAAAACATGGTTTTTTTTGGAAACAGCCTGAAAAGCAAAAATAAAGAAATTCCACTCACCCACCCTGAAACTTTAATTCGCGAAATTAAAGAAGGTAGAGTATGTCCGTCCCTTATCATCACTTTCATGGCATTGGCATTTTTAAATCAATTCAAATGTTTCGGTTCTTTCGCTCAAGTGGAATATTTACCGGTTTACCAAAAAAAATTAGCTCAACTTTCGCTTATAAAAACATTCAAGATGGAATCTGTGCCTGCTTCCAATTTAACCACAGGAGTTTTCCCAGATGATACGGAAATTTTCCCAGTCGATTTGATAATCCAAGATAAAAAATTAAAGCAAAAAGAAAACTGGCTCTTTGGTGAGCTTTTGCTTCCGATTAAAGACTCTCTCTTGAATAGTTATTTTACCGGCGATACTAAACAAAATGGCCACCAATAAAAAAACAGGCAAAAAAGTTCATCTAATAGGAATTTGCGGAGCGGGCATGTCCGCTTTGGCAATACTTCTAAAAGAATCGGGCTGGCAAGTGACCGGTAGTGACGAGAACTATTTTGAGCCTATCCCATCTTATTTGAAGAAAAACAAAATTATTTTTCACAAAAAATATAGTAAAAAAAATGTTCCTAAAAACGCTGATCTTGTAATTGTCGGAAATAATATACCTCTTTCTCCCGAAGAAAATCCAGAAAAAAAACAGGCTATAAAATTGGGGACCAAAATGCAATCTATGCCTGAGACACTGGCAATGCTTTCCCAAAATACGGAAAATATCGTGGTGGTCGGCAGTTCGGGCAAATCCACCTGCGCGGCCTTACTGGCTTGGTGTTTAATGAAAGCTAAGAAAAATCCTTCCTTTTTTATAGGCGCCCTACCTATTGATTTAAAAAATTCTGCGCACATGGGTAAAGGCAAAGAATTCGTACTTGAAGGAGATGAATACACATCTTCAAAAATTGATAGACGTTCTAAATTTCTACATTTTAATCCAACCTCCGTTTTATTGACTTCTGCTTCACACGACCATATAAATATATTCCCGAATGAAAAATCATACAAAAAACCTTATAAAAAATTAATGAAGAAAATTCCGAGAAATGGATTTTTGTTTTATGCTCTCCATGGAAAAAATAATAAAGAAATATCTAGATATGCTAAATGCAAAAAAGTCAGCTATGCTTTGGAGGATAAAAAAGCGGATTGGTATGCCCAAAATATAAAATACGGCCTGCAATCATCTTTTGATTTGACACATAAAGGGAAAAAAATTATGACCATTAAAACAAAGCTTTTGGGAAAACACAACATCGAAAATATCATAGGCGTAGGGGCATTGCTTCTGGAAAGCAAAAAAATCAGTCCAGAAATGTTCGCTGAGTCAATAGCTTCCTTCCACGGCATCAAAAAGCGCCTTGAACTTCTTAATAACAATTCGGTAATTCCGGTGTATGAAGGTTTCGGCTCTTCGTATGAAAAAGCAAAATCAATTTTTGATACATTGCGCCTGCATTTTGGAAAGCGCAGAATCGTCACCGTTTTTGAACCGCATGCTTTTTCTTGGCGTAATAGGAAATTCCTTAAATGGTATAAAGATGTATTTGATACTGTAGATGAAGTGATCATGTTGCCAGCAGCTTCGTATGGCAAAAAAGCGGAAGACCAATTGACAACCAAAGAAGTTTGGGAAGAAGCAAAAAGATATAAGCAAATATACACCGCAAGTGGTGAAAAAGGAGCTTTGGAAATACTTAGAAAATTAGTTCAAAAAAATGACGTGATTGCTCTAGTATCATCGGGACCAATGTTCGGACTTACAAAGTCCTTACCCAAATTTATAGCGAAAAGATTTTCTTAAATTCCTCTAAATCATTGAAATGTGTTTTCATTCCTTTGATTTCCTGATAATCTTCATGCCCCTTGCCGGCGCATAGAATAATATCCCCTTTTCGCGCTAATTTTACAGCTTCTGATATCGCCAAACGGCGGTCCGACATGGTTATTACTTTTTTTAATTCTTCTTTCGTTAAATCTTTTTTCATACTTTGAATAATGGCGTCGGGGTTTTCACTTCTTGGATTATCCGAAGTGAAAATGGCAATATCGGAAAGGTTAGTGCCTATTTTCCCCATAACCGAACGCTTGAGCGGATCGCGGTCTCCTCCGCAACCGAAAACGGAAATAATTTTGCCCCGCCCATTTGGGCGGGGTGAAGTATTTTCTTTTTTCATATCTTTAACTGTTTGTAAGACGTTTTGCAGTGCGTCCGGAGTGTGCGCATAATCTACAATAACCAAAATGCCATTAGGAGAAATAAAATTCTCTAAACGTCCTCGCGGTGGTTCTATGTTTTCTAAAATTTTATTCACCTTCGACATATCAAAACCGAGAAGCTGGCAGACACTCCAAACTGCCAAAGCATTATACGCGTTGAAATCACCCAAGAGTTTAGTTTTTAATTTGTCGCTAAAATCGGCTCGATGTTTAAATCCATAAGTATATTTTTTCGCCTTTGTCCCCTCCATTATTTTTAAACCATATTGATCGTCAATGTTGGAAAGAGCAAAAGAATTTTCTGATAGCATATCAAACAATTTTTTCTTGGCTGAAAAATAATTTTCCATATTTCCATGGTAATCCAGATGGTCGTGAGTCAGATTCGTAAAAACCGCGCCGGTAAATTTGAGTCCAGCTACTCGTTTTTCTTCAAGCCCGTGCGAAGTCACTTCCATAAAAACATATTCACATCTCTCTTTCGCCATCTCAAAAAGAAATCTATTCAACTGCGAAGGTTCTGGAGTAGTAAAATCGGTGTGAATAACTTTTCCGGCAATAATATTATCTACCGTGCCGACTAGCCCGGCTTTATAACCCAGCTCGGTCGCAATTTTATAAAGGAGCGTGGTAATAGTTGTTTTTCCATTCGTGCCTGTTACTCCGACAATCTTCAGTTTATTCGAAGGATTGCCATAATAATATCTTGCAAAAAAAGACTTAATCCGCCACCAAAATATTTTGAGTTGTTTGGTTAAGGGTTTCATTCTAAATATCTGTTTATAATCTTCTCCAATTCTATTTCATTTGTAAACAAGAAAGATTTAACGCCCACGCTTTCGGCGGCTTTTATGTTTTTTTCTTGATCGTCAAAATACAAACATTCTTCCGGTTTCAAATTGTTTTCTAATAAAATAAGCTGCCAAGCTCGGATATCCGGCTTCACAAAACCCGTTCGCCAAGAAAAATAGACTTTATTTACTACTTCATGCACCCAAGGGTAATGCTCGTAGTAAAGAGAACGCTCTTTGAAATTATTGGAAAGAATGAAAATTTTTATATTTTTCTCTTTTATTTTTTTCGTAAAAGAAACCATTTTTTTAGAAACTTTTTCGGCGCCGAACCAGTAATTCCAAAAATCTTTTTCCGTGAAATTTATTTTCCATTCCTGCAAAAGCGGACCCCAGTAGTTCCAAGCAGGCTTGGCGTTCGGTTTTCTGACTTCGCCCATAATTTCACGAAGTCTGGGCAAAAAAACCGAATGGCCAAGGCCATAATCTTTCGCCAGCCTCTCTCCTAATTTCGGCGCTTGCATAAAAATCCCATTCAAATCAAAAATTACCGCTTTGATCATAATCTTTCAACTTCTTTTAATTCTTGTTCAAGAATATTACTTGAATACTCCTTCGTTGAAGGCTTATCTAAAAGAAATTTACCTTTAAATTTTTTGCCCTTTAGAAACAAAGGTAACCAG
>CAYIUM010000016.1:4978-7806 GCA_964366675.1 uncultured Candidatus Saccharibacteria bacterium | reverse complement strand
TCGCGCGGGTCGTTCTCTAAAAGAACCACCGCATTGTCGTCTATTCGTATATACGATCCGTCGCGCCTTCTATAAGCGCTACGAGTACGCACAATAACCGCCTGGTGGACATCTTTCTTTTTTACTACTTTTCTTGGACTGGCCACTTTTACGGTAATAACAACCCGCTCACCCAAAGAACCATATCTTTTTCTGGAAGAACCCAAAATCTTGAACACCTTGCCTATAGTGCCTCCGGCATTATCCGCTATTTTTACCCATGTACCTGCTTGAATCATAAATTATTTTATTACTTTAAATCTTTTATCTTTTGATATCGGCTTGCTTTCAATTATTTCCACTTGGTCTCCTATTTTATATTTATTTTCCTCATCGTGGGCTTTGTATTTCTTGCTTATCTTGTAAAATTTCCCGTACAAAGGATGCTTCACGAATCTGGAAACGGAAACAACCACTGTTTTTTCCATCTTATCCGAAACAACCACCCCTTTCAGAATATTACCCTTATTTACTTTAGTATTCATAATTATTTTTTATTACTGTTAATGGCCGTTAAAATCCGAGCAATATCTTTTTTCAAGGCAGAAAATTCTTTCACATTTTTTGATTTCGAACCTTCGGCTTTAAATCTTATCACTCTCGCATTTTCCCGCAAAACAGCAAGCCTTTTCGCAAGCTCGTCTTTTTTCATATCTTTTAAATTGTCTTTTTTCTTCGTCATATAATTTAATTATTGCCTATGGGCCCGAGAAATAATCCTTACTTTGATCGGAAGTTTACTCCCGGCCTTACGTAAGGCTTCATGAGCTACATCTTCTTCGACGCCATCAACTTCAAAAACAATGCGTCCCGGAAAAACATCAAAGCAATACCCCTGCGGGTCTCCTTTTCCTTTTCCCATGCCCACTTCCGCGGGTTTGGCCGTATAAGGGCGATCTGGGAAAATGCGAATCCAGTATTTGCCGGCTTTGGTAAGAGTTCGCGCAATAACTTTTCGGGCAGATTCAATTTGAGCTGACCGAATACGCGCCTGCGAAAGAGATTTAAGACCGTAAGAACCAAAAGAAAGCTTTATTCCCCTGGTATCCGGCGATGTCGCTTTCGGGTTCGTTCTTTTTGTCTGCCATTTTCTAAATTTTACTTTTTTTGGTAGTAACATAATATTTTAATTATTTTTTTTCCGCATCAGTGCTACTAAAAACAGTGCGGGCTGGCTTTCTGTCTGCAAATATCTTTCCTCTATAAATCCAAACTTTGATGCCGATAGTGCCGTAAGACAAAGTGGCGCGTTCTCGATGGAAATCTATGTCCGCGCGGAAAGTTTGAAGCGGAATGCTTCCACGCTTGAGCTCTTCCGTTCGGGCAATATCCGCACCCCCCAACCTACCTGAGAGAACCACTCTAGCGCCCTCCACTCCGCGGGCAGTCATTACTTTTTCAATGATTGTTTTAATAACTCGTCGGTAGGGCATTCTTTTTTCTAAGCCTTCGGCGATCATATAGGATACAATGGCGGCGTCTGCTTCTGGATTGGCGACTTCAATTACTTCAAGTTTAAAATCTTCTGGCCGTCCGAGTTTCAGGTAATCCATTTTCTTTAAAATATCTTCTTTTAGTTTGGTCGCCCCTTCCCCGCTCCTGCCTATAATCAACCCAGGCCGGGAAGTTTTAATTATAAACCTGGTGGCCTTCCTGCTTCTTTCTATTTCAATCGTGGAAATATACATCCCGCGCAGTTTTTTTTCTAAATATTGGCGGATCAGAACATCACCTTTCAAATAAGAAACATATTTTTTGGGATCAGCAAACCAGCGAGATTTCCAGTCTCGGAGAATTATCAGCCTATGCGCATATGGATGGACTATTTTGGACATATTATTTTAATTAGGTGATTATACCCCCTCCTTGCTCCTCCCCCTACAGTAGGGGGAGGTTGGGTAGGGGTAATATTATTTCTTTCTTAATTTCGTATTCTTCACTGGTAAAACTTTTTCTGCTAAAAGAAGATTCAGGTGACTAGTGCGCTTGTTTATTCTGTGTCCGCTGCCCATCGCTGCCGGCATCATCCTTTTCATGGTTATCCCTTTGTCCACTCTCAGTTCTTTTATAAATAAATTTTCTTTTTCTATTCCCATCTGCTTAGCATTAGAAACGGCAGAAAGCAAAAGCTTTTTTATCGGTAATCCTGCTCGTTTCGCCAAAAAATCAAGCTCGGCAATGGCCTCGGCAACATTTTTCCCTTGAACTAAAGAAGCCACCAAGCGAACTTTTCTGGGAGCTTGTCTATAATTTTTTAAAAATGCTTTCATATTTATTTTTTAACTGCCTTGGCGTCAGCTGCAGTCGCAGTCGCGTTTTTGGCAGCCGCTATTTCGGCTTCTTGCTTCTTTTGTTCCAGTTCTTTCTGCATTTTTCCGCCATGCTTGATAAATTTCCTAGTTTGAGAAAATTCCCCCAGTCGATGACCAACCATATCTTCGGTCACCAAAACATCTATATGAGTTTTCCCATTATGAACGCCAAAAGTAAAACCGAGCATTTCCGGAGAAATGACACAAGCCCTGCTCCAAGTCTTGATGGATGGAGTCGAGAGGGGGTTTTTGCCGACAATCTTTTTTAAGAGTCTTTCGTCGACGTATACGCCTTTTTTAACGCTTCTGGTCATAAAAATATAAACAAAAAGCTCGAATCGAGCTTGGTTTCATAATAGCAAATTAGGCTAAAAAGTCAAATTAAATGAGTAGGGGGGTCGCCGCCCACAACGCCCCCCCCCAAAAAAACACCCCCCAATAACGGTTTTTGGCGGCGACAGCCACACCCACCCCATT
>CAYIUM010000016.1:2249-4968 GCA_964366675.1 uncultured Candidatus Saccharibacteria bacterium | reverse complement strand
AAAAATAAAAAAAACCTCGGGGGGGCCCCCCAACACCCCCCCCCCCCCCCGATACTTCACCACCGGAATTCCGGTTTTTGGGCGGCAACTGCCTCAGCGACAGCTTTAGCCCGATCGCTTCCCTGCCCTTTGTTGGCACCACGCCTCATGCACTTCAGCGTGGAATTTCTCTGAGCTCGAGCATGTGCGCTCGGACGACGACGATGTGCCATGGCTTTTCCTTAGTTGAAGGTTACTTACTCGGAAAACGCTCCGAGCTTCACAAACATGATACCTATTTTTATAAAATATACAAGTTGTGTTAATATAAAAATAAATGACAACCAAAAAGAAATTCGTCGGAGTGCAACTTCTGGCTAGAAATGAAAAAAGGGAACTTGTGGCTATTCTGCAAGTCCGAGGTAAATGGAATGCAGAAAAAAATAATCCGGAATCCTATCCGGGCATATGCCAAGTTACGGCTTTCGGTGGACTGGAAGAAGGCGAGGATTTTATGCAAGCCCTTTTGCGGGAAGTGAAAGAAGAGCTTGGCGATGAAATCGTCCTTTTTATTAAAAAATTAAAAGGTGCCGGACAGTTGAAAGAAATATGCCATTATGAAACTCCGGAAAGACAGACCGTCATTTATGGGACAATTGCCGGAGAAGATATTTTAAAAATGATGCTGAAAAAAGAAAAAAACGATTCTTTCGGAGGATTCAAAATAATCCGACAGGATGAAATCGAAAAAATCGTTGATCTAAAAAATATCAACAGAGAAATCGGAGCGACAGAAGAAATTATAGCCATGTTTCCTGCCGCAAAAAAGGCCGTGGAAATTGCTTTTGAAAAACTAGGGTAAAAATACAACCCTCATAATCCCCCTCATCAGGGGGAAATCCAAAAACCCTCCCTTGATAAGGGGAGGGTCAGGGAGGGGTTAAACTATTTATTTTTGCCAGTCTTGCGTCGAGAAACAATAAATACCTGCGAATATCTTTTCGGGCTGCGAGTTTTGCGCCCGCCGGTCACCTTACCCCACATGGTTTTTGGGCGTTTTGTGCCGCGTCCTTGTCGTCCTTCACCACCACCGTATGGGTGGTCGACTGGGTTCATGGCTGTACCTCGGACTGTCGGTCGAATTCCCTTCCAGCGGCTTCGTCCAGCTTTACCATAATTTTCTAAATGATGTTCGTCGTTAGATACTGTACCGACGCATGCCCAACAATTTTCATTTATTTTTCTGACTTCTGTTGAAGGCATTTTAAGGTTCGTGTAGCCTTCGGCGTTGGCAACCACTTGCGCAAAAATTCCGGCCGAGCGGCCGATTTTGGCTCCACCATTCGGCTGTATTTCAACATTATAAACAAAAGTTCCAACTGGAATATTCTTTAATGGCAGTCTGTTAGCAGAAGTAAGAGGAGCCTTTTCCGAAACGACAAAGGTATCCCCCGGTTTTACGGATTTAGGCAATACTACATATCTTTTTTCCCCGTCTTTATAAACAGCCAACCCGATGAAAGCTGAACGATTTGGATCATATTCAACCGACTTTATCTTGGCTGGAATTTCTTTTTTGTTATACAAAAAATCAACATCGCGATAAAGACGTTTGTGCCCCGCCCCTTTATGTCTGACTGTAATACGTCCGGCGCTATTTCTTCCGACGGAACGGCGAAATCCAAAAGTCAGAGACTTGGTCGGCTCTGTATGCGTTAAAAGTTCCTTGTAGGGTACATGACTCATCTGGCGTCTGGATTTAGTTGTAGGTCTGTATGTTTTCATATAAAAAATTAAACGAATTCTATTTTATCTCCGGTTTTTAGATAAACAAGAGCTTTTCTACCCCCGCCCTTTGTTCCCATCTTGCCTCTCGACATAACATTCTTCCTGGGCACACTTAAAACATTTACTCTTAAAGGCTTTACTTTGTAGAGTGAAAAAATCGCCTTTTTTATTTCCGTTTTATTTGATCCCGCGGAAACATCAAAAGTGTAAACATTCTGTTCTTGTTTCAAAGATGCCTTTTCGGTCACTCTTGGGTTTTTAATAATTGTTTTCATACAATTCGATTTATTTATTATCCTCTACTTTCCAAAAATTTAATACTTGCTGTCGGATTTTCTATCAAAAGATATTTATGATTAAGTACATCAAAAGGATTTAAATTTTTCAAGAAAGCTATTTCCAAAGTCGGTATGTTTCTGAAACTTTTTTCTGTTTTTTCGTTGCGTTCAAAAATAGCGGTGAGTATGCGAGGTTTCTTGGAAGCATCCACTGTTTTCCAGCCGGAAACTTTTGCTAAATTCTGCATTACTTTTACGGCATCTTTTGTTTTTATGGAAGGCACAGAAAGCGTTTCCACAAAAATTATTTCATTATCCTTTAATTTTTTAGAAAGGACAGAAAAAAGAGCCTGGGCGCGCATTTTTTTAGAAATTTTTCTCTTGTAATTTTTCTCGGCCAACGGACCATGAGTCACTCCTCCGCCAACCCAGATGGGGCTGCGGGAAGATCCATGGCGAGCTTGTCCGGTTCCTTTCTGTTTCCAGGGCTTTTTGCCTCCGCCGCGAACCTCTCCTCGGTCTTTCGTATCGGCTGTACCTGCTCTTTTATTGCTTCTCATGCTCTCCACCACCTGATGCACTAGATCACTCCTCCATTTTGCGCCAAAAACTTTTTCCGGAAGGTTTATCTCCCCCGCTAAAGCGCCTGTTTGATTGTATATTTTTGCTTCCAT
>CAYIUM010000016.1:0-2149 GCA_964366675.1 uncultured Candidatus Saccharibacteria bacterium | reverse complement strand
TTCCCCGCTTGCCAGGTATCGCTCCTTTCACCAATATAATGTTATTTTCTTTATCCACAGAAACAACTTTCAAATTTTTCTGAGTGATACGGTCGGAACCCATTCTGCCAGCCATTCTCATTCCTTTAGGAACGTGGGTTCGCAAACCTCCTCCAATACTTCCGGCTTCTCTTTCCGAATGTTTCTGTCCGTGAGTGCGCGGACCGCCGTGAAAACCGTGGCGCTTCACGACACCCTGAAAACCTTTGCCTTTGGAAATGCTGGAAACTTGAAGCTTATCTCCTGGCGCAAAAACAGAAACATCTATCTAGTCGCCTTCTTTTACTTTTACCGTATCTGAAGGCTTTAGTCTGAATTCTTTCAAAGTTTTATAAAAACCACCTTTCATTGCTCCAGCCCTTCCTTTACTGATTCTTTCTTTTTTTTGCGTTCCAAAACCGACTTGCACTGAATTATATCCATCTTTGGACTTTTCAAAAATTCTTGTTACTGTTACTGGTCCGGCTGAAAGTATGGTCACTGGAATAACCGCTCCTTCGGGGGAAAAATACTCTGTCATGTTTTCTTTTGTGGCTAAAATAAATTTCATAACATTTTTACATCGATATCCACTCCGGAAGGAAGGGATAAATTGGTCAGAGCTTCCACGGTTTTTGCATTCGGATTTACAATATCAATCAATCTTTTGTGCACTCGGATTTCAAATTGTTCTCGAGTATTCTTGTAAATAAAAGGAGAACGATTGACGGTATATTTTTTAATTTCGGTGGGTAAAGGCACAGGACCCACGATAGTCGCATCATGACGAATAGCGGTATCTATAATCTGCTTCACCGAAGCATCCAAGATCTTGCTCTCGTAAGCGCGAACTCGGATGCGAAGCACCACTTTGCCTTCTTCTCCGCTGGCGCGGCTTGTCCGCGCAGACAAAACAGGCTTCTCTTTTTTAATAGAGACCTTAGATGTCTTTATTGTTTTTGGTTTTTTGACAACTTTTACTGTCGCAGTTTTATCCGCCTGCGCAGTTTTGGCAGTAGCTTTTGGCTTTTTAACTTTTGTCTCTGTTGTTGTCATGGAACTTTATAACTTTATAGACTTTAGAAACTTTTTACTACCCCAATATTTTCGTAACCACCCCTGCACCAACTGTCTTGCCTCCTTCACGGATAGCGAATCTTTGTGATTCTTCTAGCGCCACTGGTGTAACCAATTTAACTGTAATCTTTACTGTGTCTCCCGGCATGACCATTTCTGTGCCTTCTGCCAAAGTTACGTCTCCAGTCACATCCGTAGTTCGGATATAGAATTGAGGCTTATATCCTTTGAAAAATGGGGTGTGGCGTCCGCCTTCTTCCTTTTTCAAAACGTATATTTCCGCGGAGAAATTATCGTGCGGAGTAACGGTGCCCGGCTTTGCCAAGACTTGCCCACGAGTGACATCTTCTTTCTTAAGGCCTCGTAAAAGTACTCCGGCATTATCCCCGGCCATACCTTCTTTCAAGTTTTTGTTAAACATTTCAATGCCGGTAACGGTTGATTTCTGGGTCGGCTTGATTCCGACGATTTCAATTTCTTCATCGACTTTTACCACGCCTCGTTCAATCTTTCCGGTCACTACTGTACCACGGCCTTCGATAGAAAAAATATCTTCTACTGGCATCAGGAACGGCTTTGCCAAATCTCGCACTGGAATCGGAATGTATGTGTCGAGAGCATTCGCCAATTCGAGAACTTTTTTCGCCCATTCGTCGTCTACAGATTTTGATTCCAGAGCTTTCAAAGCCGAACCGCGGATGACCGGAGCACCTTTGCCATCAAAACCTTGTTTGGTCAAAAGCTCGCGGATTTCTTCTTCGACTAGGTCAATCATTTCTTTATCGTCAACCATGTCGCATTTGTTCAGAAAAACAATAATTTTAGGCACACCAACTTGCTTTGCAAGGAGCACGTGTTCTCGAGTCTGTGGCATCGCGCCGTCTGTCGCCGCAACCACAAGGATAGCACCGTCCATCTGAGCGGCGCCAGTAATCATGTTCTTGATGTAGTCTGCGTGTCCTGGAGCATCGATGTGCGCGTAGTGGCGAGCATCGGTAGCGTACTCGTTGTGGGAAATGTTAATAGTTATTCCGCGAGCCTTTTCTTCCGGAGC
>CAYIUM010000015.1:0-7917 GCA_964366675.1 uncultured Candidatus Saccharibacteria bacterium | reverse complement strand
AAATATCGCTAAAGCTTTGCCTGAAAAGAAACCGAAGAAAGCTAAGAAATAGGGGATAGGGGAAATAAAAAAACGGCCCGGGGTCGCGTCGCGTACCCAGGCCGTTCGTAGGATGTTCCGCTCAGTTAGGGCGGATCTTTATTTCTCAAGAACTTCCTCCTTTCTGTGCCCGACCCTCGTTGGGGTGGGCTGGTTCAAGGGTGGCCCGGGTCGTGGTGGCCGTGTCGGTGGCGATTAACGCGAGATATCGTTTTTCGCCCGGACCGAGGGGTCTTCCACAGTTCCGGCCCCCTAATCTAAATATAGTATAGCATACTCGGTGCTAAAAGTCAAGGGGTGCTGGTGACGTGTGTATATAGCCATTTCTCTTTTTAATAACTATTATTTCTGTTATAATTTCTTATATGGAAGAATTTCAGGTGCCGTTCAATAAAGAACTTACTTATCTTGGCATAACCACTTATCGGGACAAGAACACCCTTTTTGGCATCAAGCGCAAAGACAGGCGCCAGCATGTGTACCTGCTCGGAAAGTCCGGCACAGGTAAATCCGTGCTGATGTTCAATATGATTATTCAGAACATTCAAAACGGCGATGGGGTTTGCTTAGTTGATCCCCATGGAGAAAACGTCGAAGCGATTCTCTCCGCCATCCCGCCGCATCGCATGAAGGATGTGGTATATTTCAATCCCGCCGATGTCGATCATCATATTGGTTTTAATGTTTTGGAATTAATTGATCCGCAATACAAGCATTTAGTGGCATCCGGCCTCATGGGTATTTTTACTAAAATCTGGGCGAACGCCTGGAGTGCTCGTATGGAATATATTTTGAACAATGCCATTTTGGCGCTTCTCGATACGCCGGGCACGACCTTGCTCGGCATACCTAGAATGCTGGTAGACAAGGATTATCGCCAGAAAATAATTTCCAATTTAAAAGATCCTGTCATTAAGGCTTTTTGGATACATGAATATGAGGCTTGGCAGGACAAATTTCGAAATGAAGCGATTGCGCCGATTCAAAACAAAGTTGGACAATTTCTTTCCACTTCTATCATTCGCAATGTCGTCGGTCAGTCCAAAAGCACGATCAATATTTTTGACATGATGAATGAGGGGAAGATTTTTCTGGTGAACGTTTCCAAAGGGCGTATCGGCGAGGACAATTCCGGCTTGCTAGGTGGCATGATTATTACCAAAATTCAGCTGGCGGCTATGGAACGTGTGCGTATCCCCGAAGAATCTCGTCGGGATTTCTATCTATTCGTGGACGAATTCCAAAATTTCGTGACCGACGCTTTTGCCGGCATCTTGTCGGAGGCCAGAAAATACAGATTGAACTTGACCGTGGCGCACCAATATACCGCCCAGCTTGTTTCGGATAAAAGTTCGGCAGTGCGGGATGCTGTTTTCGGCAACGTGGGTACTATGATTGTATTTCGGGTCGGTTCTGACGACGCTGAATTTTTGGAATCAGAGTTTGAACCGGAATTTACTCCGCAGGACATAGTAAACTTGCCGAACTACAAAGTTTATATGAAGTTAATGATTGATGGAGTGACCTCCCGTCCTTTTTCCGCCAAAACTTTGCCGCAGATGGTCAAGTCCGGTGATAAAAAAGTTGAAGAAGAAGTCATTAGATCTTCCCGCGATCTATATTGCCGTTCAAAAGAGGTTGTAGAAAAAGAAATCAACGATTGGAGCGGGATGTCGCTCGGCGATGATTCCGGCACCGGCAGCGGCGCCTTGGAAAAATTTCCGGTAATTTGTTCGCTTTGCAAAAAGCCAAGCACAGTGCCTTTCAAGCCGGAACCGGGCCGGCCGGTGTATTGCAAAGATTGCATAGCTAAAATAAAATCCGGTGAAGTAAAAGTGGAAAAAGACAAGCATGACCAAATAAGATATGATGAATCAAAATTTTTTCAGCCTTTAGCCGATTTGGGCATAGAGTTTTCGTCAAAAGATAAAGGTAAAAGTGAAGAGGAAGATCGACATCCTGAAAGGATGGACAAACATATAAATAAACCTTCTTCCCCGGCAATCAAGCCTCTGCCTTCGACGGTCAAGCCCAGCATGTTTAATGCCATCAAAAAAGTTTTTAAAAAAGAAAATACCGCTTTGAAAGAAGCCTTAAGCAGGATCAAGGAACCAGTCGTCACTGTTAACGAAACTCCTCCACGAACGCCGATTTCCTTGAATATTCTAAAAGAAAAAAATAAAGAATCTGTATCTTCCAAACCTGATCGCGCCGCCAGTCCTGAAGATATGAATAAATTGAAGAATTTAATCACCGCCAAAATTGAAAAAGAAAAAATTACCACCTCATTCGAGCCTGAAGGCTCTCAGAGCCTGAACGGCCCGGCTAAAGCCACCCCTCCTCCACAAGGAGGGAAAGAAGCAATATCCACTCCCGTTCCCAAAAAACCAAAAGAAGTGCCGGAAGACGTCCTTCGGAAGATTTTAGAATAAATGAGAACCGTAACGGAAAAATTTTCGTGGATTGAACTTATAAAGTCCATTTGGTATTTTGTCGATGAAGACAAACGAAAATATGTTTTTGCTTTTTCTATTCTCCTCTTTGTATTTTTCTGCGATCTTTTGCCTGTATATGTTGTCGGGAAAATTGTGGATTTTTTTACCGATTACAACACGGGAGAATCACTTTCACCATTTTACTGGTATGTTCTTTTCATAACTATCGTATATATAGTTACGGCCTCCATTCGTCTAGCGAGTAAAAAAATATTGAATATTATTGGACAAAACAGCCGTACTCGCGCCAGGGTATGGGGATTTGAGCGATTAACTGAATTTTCTCTTGAATGGCACAACAAAGAAAATACAGGCAATAAACTCCAGAGAATTTTTACTGGCGCCGATGGAGTTCAACAATTTTTAAAGTTGATTTCCAAAGATTTGTTAAAGATTTTCGCCAATATTATCGGTGTGGTTGTAATTTTTTTGTTTACTGATATCAAATTCGTTATCCTTATTATTATTTATATAATCCTTTTTCTATATATAGAATTTACTTTAAGTAGAAAAATTTTCGCTTTAAGCAACGAATTTAATGCTCTTAATCAAGGTGCAAGTGGTGTTTATGTGGAAGGTGCAAGTAATATGCTTGCCATCAAAGCTTTAGGTAGGGCAGATACTATTGTCAAACGAGTACAGGATAGAGAAACACTTTCGCGCAATCTGGCAATAAAAAGAATAAATATCAATAATTTAAAATGGCGACTATTCCAGTACTTAAATGGTGTTACCCTCGGTATCTTTCTTCTTATTGTCGGCTTTTCACTTATCTCTCGTGCGCTCACAGTCGGTATGGTTCTAGTTTTTTATACATATTTTAACGGTAAGTTGCAGGGATCACTTGCTGAAATTACCGAATTACATACAGATATGATTGAAAACAATTCCAATGTCATGCACATGATGCCGATATTCAAGGAAACAGAATTTATCAAAACAGGCAATGAAAAATTCCCACTAGATTGGCAAGCAATAGAAATAAGAAATGCAGAAATGAATTATGGTTCGGGTCAGATGGGGTTAAGCAATTTTAATTTAGTTCTTAATAGGAATACAAAGACCGGTATTGCAGGTTTGTCAGGTTCGGGCAAATCAACTTTGGCAAAGACTATTTTAGGTTTGTATGCGCTTAGAGATGGTGTTTTTAAAATAGGCAAGGAAAGTTACTATAATATCTCGCATAATGAAACTCTAGCTCACATCACTGTCGTTTTGCAGGAAACGGAACTTTTTAATTTGACCCTACGAGAAAATATAACCATGATGCGTCCGGAAGATAAAGAATTGCTTAATAGGGCAGTAGAAATTTCAGAATTAGGGGAAGTCATAAAGCGTTTACCGGAGGGTCTTGATTCTAGAATAGGCGAGAAGGGGTATATGCTTTCTGGCGGCGAGCGTCAGCGTCTCGGCATTGCCCGTGCTATTTACAAGAATGCGCCAATAATAATTTTAGACGAGGCTACGAGTTCGCTTGATTCAGAAACGGAAGGAAAAATAATGCAAAAACTTCTGGATGAGTATGGCAAAGACAAAACTTTCCTTATTATTGCGCATCGTCTCGGAACTTTGAAATATACTGACACTATCGCTGTGATGGAAAGGGGGCAAGTCGTCGAAGAAGGAAGTTATGAAAAACTTATGAATGATTCTAGTTCGGTTTTTTACCGCATGAATAAAGAACAAAAACACATATCAGCTATAGCGTAAATATGTAAGTTATGAAAAACGAGATAAAAAATTGTAAAAAGTGCTCACAGAATTTTATCCTAGAAAAAGATGATCTTTCTTTTTACGAAAAAATGAAAGTACCAGTGCCGAAAGTTTGCCCTGATTGTCGGTTTAAAATGCGGGCTATGTTTCGCAATGAAAGAACTTTATACAACCAAAATTGCGGTCTGTGCCACCGTTCGATTATTACGATGTATAATACGAATTCCCCGTATATTATTTATTGTAATGACTGCTGGCTTTCAGACAAATGGGATCCATATTCTTACGCTATAAATTACGATTCAACTAAACCTTTTTTTGATCAGCTTAAAGCGCTTGTGTTGAAAGTTCCAAAATCTGCCACTTATAGCAGCATAGCCACTGGCCCGAACATCAACAGTGAGTATACTAATTTTGCTGGAGGCAATAGAAATTGTTATTTGCTTTTTAATTCCGGGCCCAATAATGAAGATTGCGCTTATTCTCGGGGCATTATCGACAGTCGAGACGTATTTGACATTTATTATGCCGACAAAATTGAAAATTCTTATGAATGCGTAAATATCCACAAAAGCACCGGTATAGTTTTTGGGCAAAATGTTTCTGACTGCATAGATTCTCGTTTTGTTTTAAATTGTTCTGGGTGTACTAACTGTTTTGGTTGTGTAAATCTGCGTCACAAATCTTATTATTTTTTCAACGAACCCCTCGAAAGAGAAGAATGGATAGAACGGGTCAGTCAAATTTCTGGAAGTTATGCGAAGACCGAAGAAATGAAAATGAAATTTGCCGAATTTGTGCTTAAATTTCCCAATCGAAGCAATAACTGTCTGAAAGTCGAAAATTGCGTTGGTGATTATATTTTTGAATCGAAAAATTGCTATAAATGCTTTGAGGTTTCTTTTTGCGAGGGTCTAAGGCATTCTTTTTCGGTCAAACGCGCGACAGACTGCGCCGATATGATTGGCCACTGTCGAAGATCGGAACTTTTATACAACGGGGTCGGCGTGGGAGCCGGCGCGAAAAATGTTATTTGTTCATGGTGGGTGGAAAGTTCTCAAGATGTAGAATATTCTTTTGCCACTCGACAAAGCATTGATTGCATAGGCTGTGATGCCATTAAGGGTGGCAAATTTGTTATTTTAAACAAGCGTTACACAGAGGATGAAAATCAAAAAATAAAAAACAATATAATAAAAGAATTAAAAGACAAAGACGTTTATGGAGATTTTTTTCCTAAAGAACTGTGTTTTTTTGGATACAACGAGACCATAGCGCAGGACAACATGCCTCTGACCAAAGAAGAAGCAACGGCGCTAGGTTTTCGCTGGGAAGATAATGTTCAAAAAACTGAAGACAAAGGAACGATTAGTCCGGAAGAAATTCCGGATAATATAAAAAACGTGCCGGAAAGCATTTTGGAAGGAATTCTAACTTGTTTGAAATGTTCCAGAAATTATCGTTTAATTAAAAGAGAGCTTGATTTCTATAGGAAAATGCTTATTCCTGTCCCTCGGGTATGTTGGAATTGCCGTTTTTTAGATCGTATTAAACGCCGAGGTTCGTATAAATTCTGGAATCGTCATTGTGCCAAATGCCAAGAAAAAATTACCACCAATTACGCTCCTGATAATCCAGAAATAGTGTACTGCGAAAAATGTTACCAGCAGGAGGTATACTGATACACATTTAAGCCATGGCGTAAATATGTAATCTACGCTATAGCGTAGATATAAAAAATAAAAATGGAATACAAACAAGAAAATAAAATATGCCAAAACTGCAAAAAAGACTTCACTATAGAGCTGGAGGACTTTAATTTTTATGAAAAAATAAAAGTCCCGCCGCCGACGTGGTGTCCAGAATGCCGGGCGCAGAGAAGGATGGTTTTTAGAAATGAACGAAAATTATTCAAAGTCAAAGATCATTTTACAGGTAAAGATATTTTTTCTATGTATCCAAAAGAAATTGGCAGAAAGATTGTTACTAAAGAAGAATGGCTTGGAGACAGCTGGGATGCTATGGAATATAGGCAAGATTATGATTTTTCGAGACCTTTTTTTCAACAACTAATTGAACTTGATAGAAAAGTCCCAATTTATAGTTTAAATATTATAAGAGTGGTTAATAGTCCGTATGTGTTTAATGTTACTGCGGTGAAAAATTGTTATCTGCTTGTTAATTCAAATAGTTCTGAAGATTGTATGTATGGTAATGCAGTTGATAGCTGTAAAGATTGCGTAGATAATTCTCATATAAATCAATCTGAACGATGCTATGAATGTTTTTGGCTAAGACATTGCTATCAATGTTATTTCACGATAATGTGCGCTGATTCGAGAAACTTATGGTTTTGTCGAGATTGTCTAGGATGCAATGATTGTTTTAGTTGTGCTAATTTAAGAAAATCCTCATATTGCATTTTTAATAAACAATATACTAAAGAAGAGTATGAAGAAAAAATAAAAAGTTTTAATTTGAATAGTCAAATGGGGATAGTAAAAGCACGAGAACAAGCGAGAAATTTTTGGAAAACTCAAATAACAAGACATCAGCAAGGTGTAAAGAATTTAAATTCGACTGGCTCTTATGTAACGGATTGTAAAAATGTAAATGACTGTTTTTTAATCAGGGAAGGTGAAAATATGCGCTATTGCCAATATCTGCAAGTGCCTGCAAATAAGGATAATTATGATGTTACAAATTGGGGAGAATATATTGAATTATGTTATGAGGTAATAGATTGCGGTGATAATTCATATAATAATAAATTTTCCAGGAATTGTTGGCCGGCTTGCAGAAATGTCGAATATTCTATGAGCTTATTTAGTTCTTCGGATTGTTTTGGATGTGTGGGACTGAAGAAAAAACAGTATTGTATTTTGAATAAACAATACACTAAAGAAGAGTATGAAAAAATGGTAGAAAAAATAAAACGTCATATGAATGAAATGCCTTATATTGATTCACAAGGGCTGATTTATAAATATGGTGAGTTTTTTCCCATAGAATTTTCTCCTTTTGGATATAACAATTCTTTAGCTATTCAGCATTTTCCTATAGAAAAAGAAGAAGCATTGAAAAAAAATTACGATTGGATTGAAGTTTCTCATGGCGAATATAAAATAACAAAAAAGGCATCAGAATTGTTTGATTCGATTGAAGACGTTTCGGATGATATATTAAAAGAAGTTTTTGAATGTCAAAATTGCAAGAAGCCTTACCGTATCTTGGAGAATGAGCTGATATTTTTAAGAAAGGAAAAACTGCCAGCACCGCAGGTATGCAGCGAATGCCGACACGAACGCAGGATAAGCGACAGATTGAAATTAAAGTTGTATGAAAGAGTTTGTATGTGCACTGGAGTCCAGGATGAAACTGGGGTCTATAAAAATACAATCAAGCATATCCATGGAAATGAACCATGCGTAGAAGTATTCAAAACTGGATATTCTCCCGATCGCCCGGAAATAGTGTACTGTGAGAAGTGTTATCAACAGGAAGTTTACTAAATATAGATACTTTACTCAACTAAAGTACTTTAGCGAACTAAAGTAGATTAAAAGAGAAAAATATGGAATACAGAAGCGAGAATAGAATATGTCAAAACTGTAAAAAAGATTTTACGATAGAGCCGGAGGATTTTAATTTCTACGAAAAAATAAAAGTT
>CAYIUM010000014.1:0-7967 GCA_964366675.1 uncultured Candidatus Saccharibacteria bacterium | reverse complement strand
GTTTTGGACGCGCTTTCTGGGCTGGTAGGTAATTATCAGATTATCCATCAAACCGGTATAAACAATTTTCAAGCAGTTCAAGATCGAGCCAATGTTATACTGGCTGATCATCCGCACAAGCTAAGATACTTACCTTTGTCTTTTCTCGGCCCCTTGCCTTTGAAAATGGCTGCTGGAGTGGCTACCATCATAGTTTCTAGAGCGGGATCAATGTTGTTTGAAATAGCTTCTTGGGGTATCCCGTCTATTTTAATACCTATTACTAACACAAATTTGGACCATCAAAAAAAGAACGCTTTTAACTACGCTCGTTCCGGCGCCTGCAGTGTCATTGAAGAAGTAAATGCCACCGCCAATATTTTAAGCGCAGAAATTGAAAGGATTACAGGAGATCATGAAATTTACGACAGCATGGCGCAAAGCGCAAAAGCTTTCAATAAACCCGATGCGGCGGTGAAAATCGCCCAGGCTATCGTGGACATAGCTTTAAGCCACGAGAAATAGAAAAAAATTTGAATAGATGCTAAGATGTCCCTATGGACAATAAAGTTGTAACTAGATTTGCGCCGTCGCCGACGGGCCAATTTCATTTAGGCGGTGTTCGCTCCGCTTTGTACAATTATCTTTTTGCCAGGAAAAATAAGGGTATATATATCCTTCGCAGTGAAGATACTGACAAAGAAAGATCAAAGAAAGAATATGAAGACGATTTTCTAAAACTTTTTGAATGGTTGGAACTAAAGCCTGACAAATTTTTCAGGCAATCGGAAAGAACGGAAATATACAAAAAATATTTGGAAAAAATGATAGCTGATGGTTTTGCTTATATTTCTCAAGAAGAGGTAAAAGAAGCAGGGCAGAGAAGCGAGGTGATCCGTTTTAAAAATCCCAATAAAAAAATCACTTTCAACGACATTATTTTAGGCGATATCACTTTCAATACGGCAGATCTAAAAGATTTTGTTATCGCCAAAAGTTTGACCGAACCGCTTTATAATCTGACCGCTGTAATAGACGATTATGAAATGGGCATAACTCATGTAATACGCGGACAAGAGCACATTGCCAACACGCCGAGGCAAATTCTAATCCAAGAGGCAATTGGCGTCTTGCGGCCGTTCTATGCCCACCTGCCTCTTATTTTAAGCAAAGATAGAGCCAAACTTTCTAAAAGAGATCCCGAAGTGATACCGGCCCTGGAATATAAGAACTTGGGTTATTTACCAGCAGCAATTATAAATTTTATGGCGCTTATCGGCTGGAATCCCGGTGGAGAGCAGGAGGTTTTTTCTTTGACTGAACTGATAGAAAAATTTGATATAAACAAGATACAAAAAAGTGGGGGAGTGTTTAATTCTGAAAAGCTTGATTGGCTGAATAAAGAGCATATGAAAAAGTTGTCTGACGAGGAATTTGTGAAAAAGGCGAAACAGTTCATTGATCCGCAAATTATTGAAGCAAAAAAACTCAAAGACATCGAGCTTTTTCATTATATTCTTTTATATCGCGACAGAATCTCAAAGTTCGGTGAATTGAATGACTTAATGCGAGATTTTGTGATTGCGCCTGACCTAGAGAGTGTCACTGTTCTGAATGATTACTTGATTCCAGACAAAGACCCTTCTATTTATAATTCGGATATGCTTTTTCCGAAGGAATTGAAAAACGATAGGGAAGCAGTGCAAAAATATCTCAAAGAAAGCAAGAAAATAATTGAAGTAGGAAATTGGAAAAACTTCTTTAAAAAAGATGAAAATAATGAGCTATGGATCTACGCAGGGAAAGAGGGAAGAGGAAAGGTGCTCCTACCGGTCAGGGTAGCACTCTCTGGTAGGGACAAATCAGTAGATATTTTCGAAATTATGAAAGCTATAGGCTATGAAGCTACTCTCCGTAGGATTGAAAACGCTCTAAGACGCCTGCATATCAAAGATAAAGAACTCAAAACTGAAGCCAGGAACGAAGCTCCGACAGCAAGTAATACTTTTACATTTGGGTCCTAATATGCTACAATAAACCAATGTTGAAAGTAAATTTTTTACATTTTTCCAATACAGCGATGATTGAGCAAGGAACAGGCAATCTTTCTATTATTGGTATTTTCGAAAATATCAATGCATCAAGCTTCCCAGCGGTGCATCCTAGTATGACTGTTGTTGCTGGATTTGAGAATAATAATCCAGGTGTTTATGATGTTGAACTTGTATTTTTAGATGAGAAGAGTGATATATTAAAACTTCCTACAAAAGTCAATATTGGCACCAACCTGAAAGGAAATCTCATTTATAAAATTGCAATGTATCAAATTCCTCGAGAGGCGACTCAAAAAATAAAATTAAACTACGAAGGAAAAACTATTTACACTGGTTATTTAACGATAAACAACAAGTAAGGTATAATTTGAATGTAGCTTTTATGAGCTACGTTCAAATGAAACCTTATCTCGTCTGCAAAAAGCTATTTAGCGCTATCCTTTTTTTAACTTTAGCCATAATGCCTCTGGCTTTTTCTGCAGCCCAGACGATTTTGGATTTGCAAAATAAAATAAGCCAGAAAGATTCTGACATAGCAAAACTAGAAGAAGAAATAAAAGCTTATCAAACAGAACTTGACAGTTTGGAAAAACAAAAAAGTTCTCTTTCCGGATCCATCAAGCAGCTTGATGTCACCAGAAAAAAATTAAATGCCGATATTTCCGTCACCCAGAAAAAAATTGATAAAACAAATTTTAAAATACAGAGTTTAAGCTCGGATATAGGCGTCAAAGAAAGTGTTATCGGAAACGATATAGAGTCCATCAAACTTGGAATCAAAAAAACCAATGAACTAGAACTTGGCAATGTTTTGGAAACTCTTTTGTCCACGGATGATTTCACGATCATGTGGAATGATATAGACAATATGGCTACGGTTCACGAGAAAATCAGGGAAGACGTAGTTAAATTGAAAGAAATAAAAGGCCAGCTGGAAGATACCAGAGAAGAAACTATTGATGCAAAAAAAGAACTTACTAAACTAAAATCCAGACTTTCTGATCAACAAAAAATAGTGGTGCAAAATACCAAAGAAAAAAATAAGCTTTTGAAACAAACAAAGAATAACGAAGCGAATTACCAAAAACTTTTAAAAGACAGAATAGCGCAGAGGGACGCGTTTGAAAAAGAATTGCGCGATTATGAAGCTCAATTGCAGTACATTCTTGATCCATCCAAACTTCCTGCCAAGGGAGTCTTGAGTTGGCCCTTGGAAAAAATATTTGTCACTCAGCTTTTTGGCAAAACCGTGGACTCCAAGCGTTTGTATGCTTCGGGGACGCATAACGGGGTAGATTTTCGGGCTCCCATAGGTACGCCGGTGATGGCTATGGCAGACGGTGTAGTTTTAGGTACGGGCGATACGGATTTAACTTGTTCTGGCGCGTCTTTCGGAAAGTTTGTTTTTATCAAACACAACAACGGACTTTCCAGTACCTTGGGTCATCTTTCTCTAATCAAAACATATGAAGGCCGAACAGTTAAAAGGGGAGAAATAGTGGGTTATAGCGGCAATACGGGACATACCACCGGTCCGCACCTGCATGTGTCTTTATACGCGTCAGAAGCCGTTAAAATGGCTTCTAAGCCCTCCTTGGCTTGCGGCGGGCGTGTTTATAGACTGCCGGTTGCGCCCATTAATGCCTATCTAGATGCCTTGTATTATCTGCCTCTTTTTACCATCAATACCTCTTTTTTGAACAATATGGTGGCAGAGTAAGATGGTTTGTGATAAAATTTGAGTATTATGGTAAATAATATAAAAAACAAACAAGGCGGATTTCTAAAATTAATAATCTTTATTGTTATTGTTTTGCTTTTGATGCGTTATTTTCATGTGACGATAACCGATATTTTGAATTATTTTCATCTTACTTGGACTGATGTAACGAATTTACCCCAGCAAGCTCTCAAGTGGTTTTTAGATCTATTCAATAGCGTTAAATAGCTCGGTCCGATAATCGGATTACCATTAATGTCCTCACCACAACATATATTGTGCGACACTAGGTTATACTATTGACACATGGCGGAAAGCGCATAACCGGCCTTTTCGGCCTCTTCCCTAGTCTCAAAATAGACCCTGTTTTCTTGCTTGAGATTTTTTCCGGCTGAACAGCCGATGGAATAATATTTTGTTCCCCTGCTTGAAGCAAAAAAAGTTTTACCGATATTTTCCGGAACTTTCGCGTTTTCTGCTGATGAGACGACATTTGCAGCTTGAGTTGTATTTCGGCTCGGATACTCTATTTTAATGCCCGAAGAGTCATTTTCTTTGGATAATCTACCCAACTCGAACGATGCCAAACCTACCAAGATAACGATAATAACTATCAAAATATCCTTGCCTTTCTCTGATTCTAACCAGTTTTTTATTCTATCTATCATTTGCTTGATTTTCTGCACCAAATCAATTATACTACGGGAGTTACTAAATTTAAAGCTAAAAAGCTATAACCTATTAGCTAAGAAGCTTACCAATTATATGGCACATAAAAAGGCCGGATGTACAGCCAAAAATTTAAGAGATTCGCAACCAAAATACTTAGGTATTAAGCTTTCCGATGGGCAAAAAGCTCAAGCTGGTTCTGTGATCGTGCGTCAGCGCGGTACGGTTGTTATGGCTGGCAATAATGTTGGTTTAGGCAAAGATCATACTCTTTTTGCTCTCAAAGACGGCACGGTCAAATTTGGCTCTCGTCGCAAAATTTCTTTCAACGGACAAACTGTCGTAAAAAAAGTAGTGAACGTAAATTAAAAGATTTTTTACTTTTCTATATAACTAGAATAATTTACGTAAAAAGATCTAGATCTGAAGCGCCATAACCGCGCATAATTTTATATGCTGCGTATAATTCTTCCAAATAAGGCTTTATTGATTCTTGTGGAAGTATATTTCTATTTCGTTTTGCAATTTTTCTTCGAAGGGCAGTAACAATTTTTGGTCTTTCATCTTCTAACTTTTTATAATAATCACTATTGTTTCTGTAAATATCTCCCCGACCGTCATTCTCGAAAAACGCGAAGAAATTTCCGCAACGGGTACTGAATTCATTAAAAGACAGTATCGGCGATTTTTGCTCAAATTTTGTTAATTTTTCAGTCATTTAAATTTTTTCCACTATCAGTTTAAACGAAGATTTTTTGCCTTTTATGACGATAGGGATTTCAAACTCCCCTACTTGTTTGATCGGCTTTTCCAGAACAATGAATTCTTCACCAATGTCTGCGCGATTTTGTTCTTTCATAGCTTCTACGATTTCTTTTTTGTGGATTTGAGCGAAGAGGTGTCCTTTTTCGTCCGCTTTTGCTTTGATAATAACAGTTTTGCCTTTTATTTCTTCCAGATTTTTCATTAAAAGCTCTTCCTGCACTTCCCTTTCGATGGCAATTTCTTTTTTGCGCAGTTCAAGTTCCGCTATTGCTTTTGGCGTGGCAGTGACGGCTAATTTTTTTGGCAACAAAAAATTCATGGCGTAGCCGTCGTTTACCTCTTTTACGTCGTATTTCTTCCCCACTCTTGGCACATCATGTAAAAATATTACCCGCATATATTTATTTCCAATTATTTAATAATTCTATTGCTTTGTCTAATTGGGGATCTTTTTCTGTTTCCAGGTCTTTTTTGGTGATTTCCACCGGATAATCTGGAGTCAGTCCTTTTTCTGAAATAGAAGTTCCGTTAGGAGTGAGCCATTTGGCTACGGTGATTTTCAAAAGCGTATCCGGAGTAATTTTTATTGCTTCTTGCACAGAACCTTTTCCAAAACTTTGACCGCCCACGATTTTTGCCCGTCCTTGGTCTTGCATTGCGCCAGCTACAATTTCCGATGCTGAAGCGGATCCACCATCTATTAAAATAATAAATTTTAATTTATCATTAAACACGTCGTAACCTCGACTTCTGAATATTTCAGGTTTTTTATCATCACCATAGTCTTCAGTAACAACAGTTTTCCCTGCCGGCAGGAACCAACTGGACACATCTACCGCGGCATCCAAATATCCGCCTGGATTTCCACGCAAATCCAATATTAGCTTATCGGTTCCAGACTCAGCAAACTTTTTTAGCGCGTTGCGGAAAAGGTTCGCTGAATTAGCGGAAAAGCTATAGAGTTTTACCACAAAAATTCCGTCTGGCCGAAGTTCCGTATCTAAAGTTGGTATATTGATAACATCTCGCACTATTTTTACCTCTACCGGGTCTTTGCGTCCTTCCCGTGAAATCGTCAGGGTAACTATTGTTCCCTTCTCCCCTCTTATTAGTTTAATTGCTTTTTCGATGCTCAAACCAGAGGTAACTATTTTGTCGATTTTAAGAATTTTATCACCGGATTTTATATTTGCCCGATAAGCGGGAGTATCCTTGAGCGGAGCGATAACTGTAAGAATTTTGTCTTTCATGCCCACCTCCATGCCAATGCCTGTAAAATTGCCGGATATTTCTTCCTCAAAGGCCCGCGCGTCATCTGGGTTAAAAAATACACTATATGGATCATCTAGAGAGTCCACTAAACCCGAAATAGCGCCATAAACCCTGTTTTTATCGGCTATTTTGTCTGCCTTTGGATATTTTTCATTGATCGTGTTCCAAACTTTCCAAAAAGGAGAAAAATCTATTACTGTTGCTACTTGTGTTTCCTTATTGGAGAGGCCTATAACTTTTTCTATCTCTGGGCGATTATTATTGCCAATATAAACACCCCAAACAAAAAAAAGACCAATCAGGAAAATGACAGCGATAATATGTCTTGTTTTTGAAGAATTTTGCATTATTGAATATTACACCTTTGTTTCGCCTTCAAACTTGTTTTCCGAAAAATTATCAAAGGTTTCCATTTTTTTTACTTCCACTGTTTTGGATTCTTTGTACAGCACATAACTGAAATAAATAAGTCCCAGTCCGGTGAGAGTGACTAAAATATTTTTCCAAGAATAAGGAAAACCTAAATACGGCAATATTGCCACCCAGATACTTAAACTCAAAAGTATGTACGCTTTACGCATAAACATATTATATTTCAGAAACAAGCAAAATGCAAATCAATATATTTGGGAATTTATTCAAAATATTCCGGAGTATTGGCAGACATCCAGTCCAAAAGTTCTCGCATGACAGAGGATGCATTTCCGCCACTTGTTGAAGAACCGGCTTCCAGCATAATGACAAAAGAATATTTCGGCTTTTCGTAAGGGAAAAAACCGACAATCCAAGAATTTATTTTGTTTTTAGCGGTTCCAAGCTGGGCAGTGCCGGTTTTGGCGGCTACCTGCACATAAGGGACATTTAAGCTTATCGCCGTGCCATAAGTGACCGCTTGTCGCATTCCCTTATGCACCACATCAAAATATTCCTTCTTTATATCAATAATTTCTATTTTTCTTTCCATTTCTTTATCTCCCAATACAAAATGCGGAGTCAGCATTTTGCCGTAATTAGCGATAGCGGAAACGGCGCGCGCAACTTCCATTGGAGTGACTTGAAATCCATACTGTCCGATGGCGGTATGATAAGTGTCTCCGATGCGCCAAGGATCTCCCTTGAAATTAAGCAATTTCCATTCCGGATTGGGGATAACGCCTTCTGTTTCGTCGGGTAAATCAACGCCAGTTTTGTTTCCTAAACCGAATAATCTGGCATATTTTTCAATCTTGGCGATTCCTAGCCCTTTTTGGTCTCCAAAGCCTCCTCCTATTTCGTAAAAATAAATATCAGAAGAAACAGCCAATGCTTCTGCCATATCTGTCCAGCCATTCACTCTCCAGTCTTTGAAAACGGTTTTTTGATCCGGAAAATAAGGATTCGGAATGGAAATAGATCCAGTAGAGAGAATTTTCTTGGATTGGTCAATCACACCGTCTGCCAAAGCGCCGAGGCCTAGAAATGGTTTGATGATGGATCCGGGAGTATAAAGGCCTGAAACATTCCTATCT
>CAYIUM010000013.1:0-8098 GCA_964366675.1 uncultured Candidatus Saccharibacteria bacterium | reverse complement strand
TCAAATCCAATAGGTTGTGTCCTAAAACCATAATGCATCACATTTACCACACCGAAGGAATAATATTGGGAAGCAAAAATTCCGGAGAAGCTGGAAAATATTATTCCATTTTTACCAAAGATCTAGGAATGATTTATGCTTCGGCCCAGGGTGTGCGCAAGATGTCCTCCAAACTGCGTTTTGTTTTGCAGGATTTTTCTTATCTTAAAATAGATTTGGTGCAAGGCAGGGATTTTTGGCGAGTGACAAACGCATCCAAGACAAACAAACTTGAAAAAATCACTAAAAATACAAGAACTTTTGCGGTTTTTGCAAATATCGCGCGTTTGCTTAAACGCTTGCTGGCCGGAGTGGAACCGAATCAGGCTTTGTTTACTGATTTAATTCACGGTTTGTCTATTTTAGAAAAAAGCGAAACGAGAGAGGATTTACTCAATATTGAAGCGATTATGGTTTTAAGAATATTAAATAATTTGGGCTATATTGGAGAAAACGAGGTGCTGCGTGATCTCATTAAATCTCCGTTTGAAGAAAATCTAGTGTTCGAAGTTTCCCAAAATAGGGCCAAGGTGCTGCATCAAATAAATAAAGCGCTCAAAGAAACACACTTATAAATATGGTATAATTACACGATGCCTTTAAATGACGGGAACAAGCTGAACAGGATAGAAGAACTTAAAAGCAAGCTTTCCAGCAGGAACTACCAAACGAGAATAGAACATCGGGATCGCTTTTCGCATGCAGACAAAACAGACATACCGGATGTTTGGGAAGATGGACAGAAAAATAAAACTGACTCTTTTGATTTTCAAGACAAATTTTTTATGAAGACATCTATCTTCAAGAATTTTTTTATTTTTTCATCGATTTTTTTTGTTTTAACAATTTTATATGCTTCTTATGTATTTTTCGCCGGCGGTAATACTGTTTCTAATGATAATATCGATATTTCCATGCTTGGGAATAATTTCACGGCTGGCGGAGAAGAATTATCACTGGTCGTTGGGGTTACCAACAGAAATAATTCTTCGCTGGATCTGGCTGATCTTATCATTGAGTATCCCAAAAGTTCCTCGACGGGGAATGTGGATTCGTCGGCTGGGATGGAAAGAAATCGCATATCATTGGGCACAATTCCCGCTGGGGCGGTTCGCAATGAAAACATAAAGGTAGTGCTTTTTGGCGAACAGGGAAGCACGCTTTCTATAAAAATTTCTTTGGAATATCGAGTAGAGGGCTCGAATGCTATTTTTGTAAAAGAAAAATCCTATGCGGTGACTATAAATTCCACCCCGTTAAATCTTTCCGTGGACGCTCCCATGGCTACCAGCCCGAATCAAAATATAACTCTTAAGGTAAAAGCGACGCTCAACGCCACTAAGCCGGTTTCTAGGATACTTTTGAAGCTCGAATATCCGCTTGGATTTCAATTCGGATCTTCTGTTCCAACTCCTTCCTTAGGCAACAATATTTGGAATTTAGGAGACTTAGCTCCGGGCGCGGAACGCAATATTTCCGTAACCGGTAAAATGCTGGATGTCGTTGACGGAGAAGAAAAAAGTTTTCACATCAAAAGCGGCTCGCAGTCTACGGGAGACAAATCCATGATTGACGTAGTTTTTAATTCTATTTCTCATACGATTGCCATAAAGAAACCATTCATTGAAGCAAAACTTTTCGTGAATGGCGTGTCGGAGAGAGAATATGCTTCAGACGCGAAGACTCCCGTTAACGGTGAAATTAGGTGGACTAATAATTTAGACACCAAAGTGAATGATCTGGAAATCCGGGCAAAGATTTCCGGAAATGCTCTAAATCGTAAGACTATAAGCACACCCCAGGGTTTTTATGATTCTTCCAAGGACACGATTATTTGGGATAAAAATTCTCAAACCGATTTTGCAGAAGTTGGTCCGGGCGATTCCGGATCGGTCAGTTTTTCCGTTTCTCCGCTCTCTTTGTTTTCCGCTTCGAGCGGATTGCTTTCCGACCCTTCTATAAAAATAGATGTTTCCATTTCCGGCAAACAATTAGTTTCTGGTTATGCCTCTCAAGATTTAAACAATTCCGAATCGGGAATCGTTCGGATTATTTCTGATGTTGGATTTACCACTAAAGCGCTTTATTATTCAGGACCTTTTACTAATACCGGCCCCATTCCTCCCAAGGCCGAGCAACAAACTTCCTACACCATAGTTTGGTCTCTTGCCAACATTGCCAATAATATCTCCAAAGCGACTGTACGTTCCACCATCCCTTCCTGGGTCCGTTTTGTCGGTCCATTTTCGCCTGCCGATGAAAATTTAGCTTATAATCCTTCCACTAGAGAAATAGTTTGGAACATGGGAAGAATTTCCAAAGGTACCGGCATAAACTTGGCTAGCAAGAGCGTTTCTTTTCAAGTGGCATTCACCCCTTTGCTTTCTCAGATTGGCGCCATGCCAGTTTTAATCAATGAAGCAGTTTTGACTGGGCATGATGATTTTGCTAATGTGGATGTGAGAGTCAGCAAACTATCGCTTCGTACCCAACTTGATAGTGATCCGGCCTTTCCGCCGGCCGGAGGCGCGGTGGTGGAATAAGTTATCAAGTTCATAAAGTAGAAAGTTATAAAGTAAAATGAAAAAAGATAGCAAAAAAGAAAGTGACTTGATGGAAAAAATAGTCTCGCTTTGCAAAAGGCGGGGGTTTGTTTATCCAAGCTCCGAAATTTATGGCGGTTTTGCCGGGGTGTATGATTTTGGACCGATAGGAGTGGAGTTGGAAAATAACTTAAAAAATCACTGGTGGAAATGGATGGTGCACAAGAGACAAGATATTGTCGGGCTGGATTCCAGTATTTTTATGAGTCCGCAAATTTGGGAAGCTTCAGGTCATACTAAAGGTTTTTCAGACCCTATGGCGGAATGTAAGGAATGTAATACTAGAATTAGAGTTGATAAAGTATTGAGTGAAATTGGTGTTACAGCTGATGAAAAACTATCAGAAGAAGAAATTAATAAGCTTTTTGATGCAAACAAAAAGAAAATTAAATGTCCGAAATGTGGAAAACAAAATTTTACAAAAGTTAAAAAATTTAATTTATTAGTGAAATCAAATCTTGGTGATTTTACCGAATCAAATTCCGAACCATCGTATTTAAGAGGGGAAACCTGTCAAGGAATCTATGTAAATTTTAAAAATGTTCTTGATTCTGCACACCTTAAATTACCTTTCGGTATCGCTCAGACTGGTAAGGCTTTTAGAAATGAAATTTCTCCACGCCAGTTTTTATTCCGGACAAGGGAATTCGATCAGATGGAGATGCAATATTTTACTAGACCCCAGGATGAAATGAAGGAGTATGAAAAGTTAAGGGAATACAGATGGAAAGCAATTTTGAGTTTGGGTTTGAAAACAGAAAATCTGCGTTGGAGAAAACATGATAATCTTGTTTTTTATGCCAAAGAAGCGTACGACATAGAATACAATTTCCCATGGTGTTTTGATGAGATGGAAGGTATTCATGCCCGTGGTAACTATGATCTAACCCAGCATTCAAAGGGTTCCGGAAAAGAATTGACTTATCAAGATGGAGAGACCAATGAAAAATTTATTCCACACATCATTGAGTCTTCAGGAGGCGTGGGAAGATTGTTTTTCGCTGTATTAAGCGATGCTTATACCGAAGATGAAATGGGAGGAGAAAAAAGAGTTTATTTGAAATTAAGACCAAACATTGCTCCAATTAAAGCGGCGGTTTTTCCATTACTTAAAAACAAACCCGAACTTGTCAAAAAAGCCAAAGAAGTTTTTGCCATACTTAATGAAGAAATTCAGCCGATGATTTTTGATGACAACGGCAACATCGGCAAGCGTTACCGCCGTCAAGACGAAATTGGCACACCATTTTGCATTGTGGTGGACTTTGATACGCTGACTGATAATGCGGTGACAGTCCGTGATCGTGATACAGGTGCGCAAGAGAGAATAAAAGTGACGGAGCTTATTGGTTTTATAAAAAATAAGTTGGATTAAAAAAATCTCAACTCGAGATTAGCACCCCCTCCCAGCCTCCCCCCTTGGCGAAGGGGGCGGGGAACTCAAATACAAAATTTGAGAGACAAAATGACTATCACTCACAATCATCCAATTTTAAAACCTCGTCGTATCGAATTAAGAAAAAACCAAACAGCACAAGAGGTTTTGCTTTGGGCTAGATTAAGAAATAATCAACTTGGTTTAAAATTTAAACGTCAACATTCTGTCGGTCCGTATATTTTAGATTTTTACTGTCCAGATAGAAAGTTAGCTGTTGAGTTAGACGGCTTTCAACATCTTGAGAATAAAGAATATGATGAAGAAAGGAATAGATATTTATTATGTTTAGAAATTAAAACTATTCGCTTTTGGAATAATGAAGTTAATGTTAATATGAAAGGAGTGCTTCAAAAAATTATAAGTGAGTTGAATTTCCCCTCCCATTAGCTAAGGGGAGGGTTAGGGTGGGGTGCTTTTACTAATATAAATAATTATTCAAGTAATGAATATATTCAAAAGAATTAAATGGTTTTTTCAAAGAGGTCGCCGAGGTTGGGCTGATTGTGATTGGTGGAGCATGAATTCCTATATTTCAGATATGATGCCAGATCTTATTCGTAAATTAAAAGACGGTTATGGATGCCCGTCAGAATTTTATGATAAAGAGGTAAAAAATAACGAATGTCATAAATGGCACGAAATTTTGGAAGAAATGGCGCAAGGATTTGAGGCCGCAAAATTTTTGGATATTTATGGATATCATAAGTGGGTTCCTGCTGATGAAGGAAAAAAAACTTGAAATTGATATGGAAGCAATGGAAAATGCCCGTAAAAAAATGGAAAGAGGTCTTGAGCTTTTTTCTAAACATTATTTGAATCTTTGGGATTAAAAATAGACTTAAAATTTATTATGCAAAAAGGGATTGATTACATTGCCGTCGGTGTTTCATATTACTGTCATGACGGGAAAGGAAGATATCTGATGAACAAACGGGGCATAAATTGCCGTGATGAGCATGGCTGTTGGGATTTTGGAGGCGGAGGGATTGATTTTGGCAATACAGTTGAAGAAACTCTTCGTAAAGAAGTTAAAGAGGAATATTGCGCTGAACACATTGAATATTCCTTTATTGGATTTAATGATAATTTTCGTGAGCAGAACGGCAAAAAAGTTCATTGGATACAATTCCACTACGCTGTCAAAGTCGATCCGAAAGAAATAAAAAACGGCGAACCGCACAAATTTGATGAAATTGGCTGGTTTGCTCTTGATAATTTACCAAAACCGCTTCATTCAATGACTCTGAAAGAATTAGCATTGTATAAAGATAAATTGCCATAAAATTATGATTAAAGCTGTTATTTTAGACCTAAATGGGATTTTTATTTTAAATTAAAACGGACGGGTCTGCGTTGTGCGAGACCCGTCCGTTAACTTTGATTACCTCCTTTCTTTCCCGAGGATGTCCTAGGGTTTTTTGATTCGGAGGGACATACGTCCCCTATAAAACCACATTCCACTTGCCACCCCCATCCCCACGAGCAGAAACTCGTGGATCTGGCCAATATTTTCCATCAAATGGAAGCCCCAGAGCAAAAGCAACAGGGCGATCGAGAACTCAAGCATTGCTTTCACTATTTCATTATAGCATACTTAGTTGAAAATTGCAAGCTACAAAAAACGCTTCAAATGCTATACTTTTTCAATGCAATATAAGAAAAGAGTTCTCCCAAACGGCTTGCGCGTCGTTACTGTGCCCATGAAAGACAACCCGACGGTGACGGTTTTGGTTTTGGTAGAAGCCGGATCCAAGTATGAAACAAAAAAAGTGAATGGCATTTCGCACTTTTTAGAGCATATGTGTTTCAAGGGCACCACTAAACGTCCCAAGGCAGTAGATATTTCCAAAGAGTTAGACGCTCTCGGGAGCCAGTACAACGCTTTTACCGCCCAGGAATACACTGGATATTACGCGAAGTCTGACTCTCGGCATTTTAAGCAAATTTTCGATATTGTCTCGGACATATATTTGAACTCCACTTTTCCGGAAAAAGAAATGGAGAAAGAGAAAGGAGTGATTATTGAGGAAATAAATATGTATGAAGATATGCCGCACAAACATGTGCAGGATCTCATGATGAAGCTTTTATACGGAGACCAGCCGGCCGGGTGGAACATTGCCGGCGAGAAAGTGAATATTTTAAATATGAAACGCGATGATTTCATCGCCTATAAAGCCAAGCATTACTTGCCGGAAGCGACGGTCTTGATTGTCGCCGGGCAGGTGACCGAAAAAGAAGTTATGAATGAAGCTAATAAAATTTTTGGCGGGGTTAAGCGGGGACAGAAAGGCCTCAAGATAAAAACAAAAGAAAAGCAAAAAAATCCGAAGGCGCTGATTCATTTTAAACAGACCGACCAGACGCATTTTGTTGTGGGTGCGCGGACTTATGATTTATTTAGCAAGAAAAATGCGGTTTTGTCCGTACTGGCAGGAATTTTGGGCGGAGGAATGAGTTCTCGGCTTTTTGTGAAGCTTCGGGAAGAAATGGGTGTCGGCTATTATGTTAGGAGTTATGATGATGTTTATACTGACCACGGATTTTTGCAGATTTCCGCTGGGGTGGATAATAAAAGAATTGAGGAAGTATTACAGGCGGTCTTGGAGGAATGTAAAAAATTGAAAAAAGAAAAAGTCAGCGAGGCAGAATTAAATAAGGTGAAAGAATGTTTGATAGGCAACATGAAACTGTCTCTGGAGTCAACTGACGATATAGCCAATTTCTATGGCGGACAAGAACTCTTGAAGCGGGAAATTAAAGAAGCGACTGAAAAGGCTGAAGAAATACGCAAAGTTACAGCCAGTCAAATCCAAACTCTAGCCCAAAATATTTTTGTGAATAAAAAACTCAATTTGGCGCTCATCGGACCGTTCAAAGACAGTGCTCAATTTTTAAAGATACTCAAGTTCTAATCTGATCTGACCCCACCCTTCTCCCTCCCCTTATTAAGGGGAGGGTTGGGGAGGGGTGAATTTTATGCTATTATACTTTCATGTTTGAAAGGGATACGATTACCTCTATTTCTATCACTACCGGGACAATGGTTCGGGCTTTTTTGGTGCTTCTTTGCGTGTTTTTGATTTGGTTTTTGCGGGATTTGGTTTTGGCGGTTCTGACAGCCATCGTAATTGCTTCTTTTATGGAATCAGCGGTTCCTTATTTCCGAAAAGTGGGAATTAACAGAGTGTTTGGGATTGTTATTTTGTACGTTATGTCGCTTCTCTCCCTTGCTGGGTTGTTTTACCTTTTTGCTCCGCTTCTCATAACTGAAGTTTATAATTTCTCCACTTTCATTTCGGATTACATACCAGGTGTTTCTTTCCTGAATTATTTTCAGAATGAAGCTTTTTCCGGAGCCAAAGATATTGTTAATTCCCTTGGGGGCAAATTTTCGCTGACTGCGTTATTTTCGGTGTCCAAAGCTTTTATCTTAAATCTTTCTGGGGGATTTTTCCAAACACTTTCTGTTGCTTTCGGCAGTGTGTTTAATTTTATATTGATTATCCTTGTTTCTTTTTATCTCTCCATTCAGGAAAAGGGAATAGAAAATTTTCTTCGCCTTATTTTTCCTATCAAACATGAAGGTTATGTAGTAGATCTTTGGGAGCGTTCCAGCCGCAAAATAGCTCTCTGGATGAAGGGACAAGTTGTTTTGGGTGTAGTAGTTGCCGTTCTGACTTATCTGGTTCTCTCGCTTTTGAATATAGAATACGCGCTTCTGCTTTCTATTATTGCAGGCATAATGGAAATGGTTCCGTATGGCATACTTGTCGCGCTTATTCCGGCCTTTGCTTTTTCTTACCTTTCCGACGGGCTTTCAACAGCGTTGGTAGTTACGGGTGCATACATCATTATTCACCAATTTGAAGTATTTCTTTTTGCTCCACTCATCATAAAGAAGATAGTGGGTCTTTCTCCGATTGTTATCATACTTTCCGTGTTGGCTGGTTTTGAGCTAGGGGGTTTTTGGGGCGCGGTTCTTTCTATTCCAGTAGCGATTGTAGTGATGGAAGCT
>CAYIUM010000012.1:0-8428 GCA_964366675.1 uncultured Candidatus Saccharibacteria bacterium | reverse complement strand
ATCTTTATTTTTTATGCCCCGTAATCAAAAATTTAGTACGGGACGAGTATATTGCTTAATCATACACTAAGAGTAAGATTATTTCCATAATGCTAGACAATATATGGAATAATGAAAGTCTTATAAAGACGCTACAGAAAGGAGGTATTGTTGTGATGCCCACGGATACTCTATATGGCATAGTTGGCAAAGCCGAGAATAAGGAAACAGTAGAGCATATTTATGAATTGCGAAAACGTTCGCCCGACAAACCGTGTATTATATTAATTGCGAATGTGAGCGAGCTCGACCAATTTGGGATTATTCCGACTGAAGAACAAAAAAAAGAAATTGAAAATTATAAAGAATCAACCAGCTTTGTCGTAGACTGCTCGGAGGAAAAATTTGAATATCTGCATCGCGGTACAAAAACTCTGGCGTTCAGAATTCCCGCGCCAAAGGAATTGCAAAACTTATTAAAACAAACCGGTTCACTTATTGCCCCATCTGCAAATATAGAAGGGGAACCTCCGGCAAAAAATATTCTTGAAGCTCAAAAATATTTTGGTAATACTGTTGATTTATACATAGACGGAGGAGAGACAACAGGCAAAGCGTCAAAAGTAATTAAATTGCACAAAGATGGTTCTATTGACATATTGCGTAATTAGGAGAATATAGATCTAGGTGTAAATGTTCTTTTAAATATGGTATAGACATAGGTAAAATGCCTTGATACATTGAGGTATTTTACCTATGTCTACTACTAATACAAATTCTAATGCCTCGTCAGTGGCTAAAAAAACTGATACTAGTTTTCGTGGCATGATCAATCCATCCAAGTTTAGCTTTGTCGAAATCCTCTTCGACAACGAGAGGTCCATCAACGGCGCGACCTTGATGAGTCGGGCCCGAAAGCTCAATTCAATGGAAGCTCCATGGTTTGACTTTTTCTCCAAGCCTGAAAACTGGAAGTATCTGCCAACAACCGAGGAACCCCTATGTATTATCTTTCCTAAAAAGATTATCCCCAATTTTAAAGGGGGAAATGATTGGGTGGGTTCTTTTTGTTGCTACGGTTACGATAATGTGGGGTGGCATGTCGGCTACTTTTCTCGTTGGGCCGACTGTTGCTTCAGTCGCGGCTCTCGGGTGGCCACTTTCCGCAAGTAAGCTCTCGGACTTTGGTCACTGTGTTCTTCTTGGATCCTCTGGCCTTTGTCCTTTCGGATTTTTTTAAATCGGCATCACGCCAACGTTCTGGGGAGTAGCGATCACTTCTCACTGGTCTTGCAACTGCAAGACCTTTTAAATTTTACTAGTGTCAAGGACGGTCCTTAAGACAAATTTATTATTTAGCAATAAGAAGCGGTCGCTTGCTAATGCTGAAATTGCCCAACAGATTAAAAACATGGCATAATTGAATATATGAAGATTTTAGCTAATTACGATCTATCTAAATTAAACACTTTCGGGATAAATGCCAGAGCTAAGCTTTTTGTGGAGGTGGAAAAAGAGGCTGATTTGAAAGAGCTTTTTAATGTTTCGGAGTTCAAAAATAATAAAAAACTATTTCTGGGCGGAGGGAGTAATGTTTTATTCACTAAAGATTTTGATGGTTTGGTTGTCCTGAATAAATTAAAAGGAATTGAAATTATTGGAGAAGATTCTGAAAGCGTTGTAATGAGAAGCATGGGCGGAGAAATGTGGCACGATCTAGTGAATTTTGTCGTAGAACGCAATTTATGGGGTATTGAAAACCTTTCGCTTATTCCGGGAACAGTTGGGGCTACGCCTATACAAAATATCGGGGCCTATGGGGCGGAGTTAAAAGATGTTTTAGAAAATGTCGAAGCTTTTGATGTGAATACAGGGGAGAAGAGAATTTTTAGCGAAAAAGAATGTGAATTTGGATACCGCGACAGTGTTTTCAAAAATAAATTGAAAGATAAATATTTTATTTCAGCGATTACTTTAAAATTAAGCAAAATATCAAAACCGAATCTCTCTTATAAAATATTATCTGATTACTTAGAAAAAAATAAAATTAAGGTCAAAAATTCTAAAAATATAAGTGATGCGGTTTCCAATATACGCAAGAGTAAGCTTCCAGATCCGAGCGTAATTCCCAATGCTGGCAGTTTTTTCAAAAATGTTTTTCTTGCTCGCCGAAGCCTTGACGAAGGAGGAATGGAAAACAAATTAGAGGAACTGCTGAAACAGTATCCCGATATGCCTTATTTTGAAGAGGGTGGGGTTGTTAAAATTCCAGCCGGATGGCTGATTGAACAGTGCGGATGGAAGGGCAAAAGGCTCGGCAATGTCGGCGTGCACGACAAACAAGCGTTGGTTTTGGTGAATTATGGCGGAGCTACAGGACAAGAAATTAAAAGTCTGGCTGAACAAATTATCGTTTCGGTTTCTGCCAAATTTAGTTTGAAACTTATTCCAGAAGTTAACTTGATCCAGTAGTGAGACTTTGCGATGCATCTTTAGATGCAGTGCTTCGCACATTGCAAAGCTCTACTACTGGATTGATTTAAAAATTTTTTGGTGTATAATTATGGGATGGAAATATTTAATAATGAAAAATCAAATTTAACCAAATCACTTCTGGTACTGTCGATTATCTTATGTCTTTATTTTGCAGCTAAGACAGTAGCTGAAATTAAAAGTTATCGTTTTATTGGTGGAAACGCTTCCAATGTTATTAGTTTTGAAGGCAAGGGGGAAGTGTCTGCTCAGCCTGACATAGCAACTATTAGTTTCACTATTCGAGAAAGTCAAAAAGAATTAAAAAACGCTCAAGATAAGGTCACAGCCAAAGAAAAAGCGGTTTTGACGTTTTTGGATTCTAAAAGCATAGCGAAAAAAGACATCAAAACGGAAAATTACAGTTCCTATCCGAAATATGATTCTGATTACGGAATCCCTTGTTATGGTGGTGTGGGAATGCCTTGCAGACAGGAAGTACCCAAAATAATCGGTTATGAAGTTTCCGAAAATATTTCGGTCAAGGTTCGCGATATTGCCAAAGCGGGAGAGATAGTGAAAGGCATCGGTGCAACAGGAGTTTCAGAAATGAATGGGCCAAATTTTTCTATTGAAGACGAAAATAAATTAAAAGAACAAGCTCGTAAAATTGCCATAGACAATGCCAAAGCAAAAGCCAAGATACTTTCTCAAGACCTCGGGATTCGGCTGGTGCGTATAGTTAGTTTTTCCGAGAATGGAAATTATCCTTATCAGATGATGTATGTTAAAGGAGCCGGCATGATGGATAGTGTTTCAAGTGCTCCCGCTCCGGAACTGCCCACTGGCGAGAATAAAATTGTCTCTAATGTCACTATAACCTACGAGATAAGGTAGCCTCACCCCGTCTGCTACTACATCCACCCCTCTCCATTACTATGGAGAGGGGAAATAGGGGAGAGGTTGCATCTTGATTAAAAATATACTAATATTAAAACAGCCCTGCGAGGGGCTTTTTTAAGAGGCTAATTAATTTTCCATACTTTTATGTCAAAACTCACTGAGTATTTTCAAGAAACAAAGACTGAGCTAAAGCATGTAATTTGGCCTAATCGAAGCCAGACTTTTTACTATACTTTGATCGTAATAGTTTTATCCGTTTTAGTCGCGTATTATTTGGGAATTTTCGATTTTATTTTTTCGAAAGTGCTAGAAAAGATAATTGCTTTATAGATTATGTCAAAACAAGAAACACAAGGAGCCCGAAATTGGTACGCTATTCATACCTATGCCGGGTATGAAAATGTTGTCCTGCGTAATCTAAAACAGCGCATTGACTCTCTTGGGATGAACGATAAAATTTTTAACGTCATCGTGCCGGTTGAAAAGAAAATAAAAATCAAAGCCGGCAAGCGGGTGGAAGTAGAGGAAAAAATTTATCCAGGCTATGTCTTGGTTGATATGATCGTAACCGATGATTCTTGGTATGTAGTGAGGAATACTCCGCGAGTCACCGGCTTTGTCGGCGCGGGAGTAAACCCAGTACCCCTTAAGAAAGAAGAAGTTGATTATCTTTTCAAAAAAATGGATGCCGGTACTGCTAAACATAACATTGATATGGCAGTCGGTGAGAGTGTTCTTATTACTGATGGTCCATTTAAGGATCTTGAGGGGAAAATTAATTCAGTGGACGAGGAACGCGGAAAAATAAAAGTGCTTGTTTCTATGTTCGGTCGGGAAACTCCTGTAGAATTGGATTTCTTGCAAGTTAAGAAAATTTAATATAATCTACTCAAATGGCAAAAAAAATAACTAAGAAAATAAAGGTCAGGACAATCGGAGGAAAAGCCACTCCAGCTCCGCCCTTGGGTCCTACTTTAGGTCAAGCTGGTATAAATATCGGAGATTTTGTGACCAAATTTAATGCTGCTACTCAAAAAATTGCTGGGGAAACGGTCACTGTCCATCTCAATGTTTATGACGACCGCAGCTATGATTTCGTAGTCAAAACCCCGCCCGTTTCTGGACTTATTTTGAAAGCGGCCGGAGTGGAAAAAGGTTCGGGCAAGAATGTCACTACTAAAGCCGGTAAAATCACTCGCGCCCAAGCCCTCGAAATAGCCAAAAAGAAAATGCAAGACTTGAATGCCAAGGATGATGAAGGGGCTATCAATATTATTGCCGGAAGTGCGAGGAGTATGGGTATAGAGGTGAAATAATTTTCAATTTCTAATTTCTAATTTTCAAAATGCAAACACTTACAGAGAGAGACTATAAAAAAATACTTGTTTGTCTCACCCTGTATATCACTTCTCTTTTTGCAGCCAATACTTTGGGAATAAAACTAATGCCTTTTCTTTTTGGCACGCATCTTTCAGTTGCCGTTTTTTCCTTCCCGATAGTTTTTATAATGACAGATGTGATAGGGGAAGTGTACGGCAAAAAAATGGCGAAGAATTTTGTATTGGCTGGGGTTGTTTCTATTGTATTGTTTCTATTGTATTCTCTTATCTCAACTCTGTTGCCTTGGGCAGAAAAAAGTCTTTGGGTTAAAGAGGGGTATAATCAAATTTTCGGATTGTCTGCGCGCTTCGCGATAGCTTCGCTTGTTGCTTTTGCTATTGCCGAATATCAGGATGTCTTCTCCTTTTTCTTTTTCAGAAAGTATACTGGCGAAAAGAAATTTTGGCTCCGTTCTAATCTTTCTAATGCCTGGTCCCAGCTCCTGGATACGGTGATCTTTATGTCTATCGCGTTTTTAGGAGTGTATTCCATTCCTACTATTATCGCTATAATTATTCCTTGGTGGCTTTTCAAAGTTCTGATGGGATTTTTATATACTCCTGTTTCATATCTCGGCATTCATCTCTTAAAAAAGCAGTATGGAAATCAAACCGTTCAAAACTAGAATCTTTCGAGAGTCTGAAGATTTATTTTCGTTTGTTTTAGAATATATAAAAAAAATATCCAAGAAAGATTTGGATGGGTCTATTTTGGTGGTAACTTCAAAAATTGTTTCTCTTTCCGAGGGAAGAATGATAGAATATAAAAATCAAAAGCAAAAAAATGAACTCATAAAAAGAGAGAGCGATTTTATTCTAGAAAAAAATATTTTGTTTACTATAAAAAGTGGCATGGTTATGGCTTTTGCTGGTATCGACGAGTCTAATGGTAATGGGAAGATTATTCTTTTGCCGAAAGACAGCTATAAAAGTGCGGAAGCACTTCGAAAAAAGCTTGCGCAAAAATTTCATTTGAAAAATTTAGGAGTTTTGATAACAGATTCAGAATTTATGCCGTTTCGCACCGGAGCGTTGGGAGTGGCTCTAGGTTATGCTGGATTCGCAGGCGTTAGGAATTATATAGGCAAGAAAGATATTTTCGGCAGAATATTAAAAATGTCAAAAACTAATGTTGCTGACAGCTTGGCCACATCGGCGGTGCTGTGTATGGGAGAAGGTAAAGAGCAGCAGCCGATCGCTGTCATTACTGATGCGCCGGTGGTATTTAAAGAAAAAATAAATAAAAAAGAATTAATAATAAATCCAAAAAAAGATATATATGCTCCCTTATTTAACAAACTTAATTAAAAAACTTGCGCCGAAGATCGGCGCTAGGGTTGTAGTGGAACCGGAATGGGGTATTGCCGCGCAGATAATTTACAAAAATGGAATAGTTAGATCACTTCGCTATCTTTCTTTAGATCTTAATCACACAGCTTCATCAGATATTGCCAAGGATAAGGACTATGCCAAGTTCTTTATGGAGAAAAAAGGATATCCGGTAGCTGAAAGCCAGACTTTTTTTGAAGACGATTGGGCAAAGGTGTTGAAAAGTAAGCGAATAATTTCTTCGGGCGTAAAATATGCACAAAAATTAGGTTTTCCAATAATAGTCAAGCCGAATAGTAAAAGTCAGGGAGCTGATGTTTCTCTGGTTTTTAACAAAAAAGAATTGGCTTCGGCTCTGCGGAAAATTTTTAAAGGCGACAGAGTAGCTCTTGTTGAGCGATATATGCCTGGGCGTGATTATCGCATCGTAGTCTTGGACAAAGAGATAATTTCTGCTTATGAGCGTGTACCTCTTTCGTTAACTGGAGATGGAAAAAATTCCATACTCACGCTTCTGCGACAAAAACAACAAAAATTTATTAGAAATGGCCGAGATACTAGGATTGATTTTGATGACAGAATAATAAAAATAAAATTGAAGAGGCAGGGATATACTTTTAGAAGTATTTTACCGAAAGAAGGGAAGGTTTTTCTCTTAGACAATGCAAATTTATCTACTGGTGGAGATTCTATAGATGTGACTCATTCCATTCATTCAGGTTTCAAGAAAATTGCCATAAAATTAACGAAAGATATGGGATTGCGAATTGCTGGAGTGGATATTATGGTAACCAAAGGGGATATAACAGAAGATCCAAAAAGATGCAGTTACTATATTATTGAGATCAACGCTGCGCCGGGGTTGGATCATTATGTGACGACTGGAAAGAAGCACCGCAAAGTTGTGGAAGCAATGTATTTGAAAGTTTTTAAGGCGCTTGGAAAGAGAGACTAATTGGAGTATATTTAAGAAGTGAGAAAGATTGCCAAAAGTCAAAGGCCTTCTTGGGACGAATACTTTTTGAAAATAACGGATTGTGTTGGTTCGCGGGCTACTTGTGATCAAAGTGGAAATGGATGTGTTATTACCCGTGATAACAGAATAATTTCCACCGGCTATACTGGTTCCGTTTCAGGATTACCACATTGTAATGATGTCGGTCACGACATGAAAGAAGGTCATTGCATCAGAACTATTCATGCCGAACATAATGCCATGTCTCAGGCTTTGAAATTCGGTGTTTCCCTAAATGGCTCCACGATGTATTCCAAAACAGCGCCCTGTCCGGCTTGCGCTAAAATGGCCGACAGTTTAGGCATTAAAAAAATAATAGTAGAAGAAAAACAATGATTGACTTAAAAAAATTACAGAAAGAAGTGATGCGAAATAAGTTGGAAAAAGGATTCAATACAACCGATACAGCCTTGGAGTTTTGCCGCGCGCACGAAGAGCTTTCCGAAGCGTTTTCTAAGCACAATCGCGGACAAAAAGGAGTGGCTGAAGAGTTTGCTGATGTGTTGATATTTCTTCTGGGTATGTCTGAAATTCTCGGTTTTGACTTAGAAAAGGAATTGATAGAGAAAATAGAAAAAAACAAGAAAAGAAAATACAGGAAAGAAAAATCTCCGGATGGAAAAGATGTCTTTATCCGGATCAGAACTCCTGAAGATCCGTAGGAATTCACCTCTCCCCAGCCCTCTCCTTAATAAGGAGAGGGGGAAAGGGTGAGGTCCTAAAGCCTTTTGTAGATTGAAAAAGTGTAATTAAAAAGATTCTTTGCATCTTTTTTATGCTCTTCGTGGGATATTTCGTTCCAGACTACCGGAATGATTTCCGGAAAAAAAGTGTCGGCGTTTTTATCTTCGGCGTCAATGTGCGTAATGTAAAGTTTATCCGCTACAGGCATGGCTTGTTTGTATATTTCTGCTCCACCAATTATAAAAATTTCCTCATTTTTATTCGAAAGCAAATCAAGCGCTCCAGCTAAAGAATGCACGATTTCAATTCCTTCTTTTTTATAATTAACATCTCTTGTTATTACAATATTTTTTCGATTTGGTAACGATTTGCCAATACTTTCAAAAGTTTTGCGTCCCATAATTATCGGGTGTCCCGTGGTCGTCTCGCGGAAAAATTTCTGATCTGCTGGTAATTTCCATATCAAATCATTTCCTTTTCCCAATTCGTTATTTTTACCGATGGCGGCGATGAGTGAAATCATGTTTATTTTACTATATCGAGACCGGAAATAGGATCACTTGGTTTATAAAGTGGAGCAAAAGATTCATAAATTTCTGTGACTAAATTTTCATCTTTTTTTTCTGCTCGGTCATACATATTTTCCGGAAGATTAGGAAAAATATCC
>CAYIUM010000011.1:0-8965 GCA_964366675.1 uncultured Candidatus Saccharibacteria bacterium | reverse complement strand
CGATTATTCCTTGTTATCAAGAAGGGCTTTCTCCGATTGAATATTTCGTTATTACCCACGGCGCTCGTAAAGGTGCGTCTGATACCGCGCTCAACACCGCTAAAGCCGGATATTTAACTCGAAGATTAGTGGATGTGGCGCAGGATGTAGTGATCACTGAAGAAGATTGCGGCACAAAGGAAGGGAAGATGGTTTCCAAAGAGAATATATCTGGAATTGAAATCCCGATTTCCAAAAATATTCGCGGGCGCGTGCTGGCAGCCGACCTGAAAGACAAAAATGGAAAAGTTATTTTCAAAAAAGGATTCTTGGTCACCAAAGAAGAAGCTTACAATATCGAAGGAGCGGGTTTTACGGAAGTCTTTGTTCGCTCTCCGCTTACCTGCCGCACTGTTCACGGACTTTGCCAGAATTGTTATGGTTTAGATCTGGGACGCAACCATCTGGTAGATTTGGGCGAAGCGGTGGGAATTATCGCGGCTCAGGCTATCGGAGAGCCCGGAACCCAGTTGACACTTCGTACTTTCCATGCCGGAGGCGTAGCTGGTACTGATATTACCACGGGTTTGCCGCGGGTGGAGGAAATATTTGAAAGACGCATTCCCAAAAATCCGGCCATTATCTCCGAAACTGATGGGGAAGTAATTGAAATAAGGGCCAAAGACGGAAAGGAAAAAATAATCAAAGTGCTTTCCGATACCAAGGCTGACGGTAAGCCGAATGAAATGGAATATACAGTTCAGTTCCGTCGGACACCAACCGTTAAGGTAGGCGATCGTGTCAAGAAAGGGGATCTTTTAACTGACGGGTCGGCCGATATTGCTGAAATTTTCAAATTTGGCGGCGAAGAGTTGGTAGAAGAGTATATCATTCGGGAAATAAATAAAGTTTATGAATTGCAAAGCGCTTCAATTTCTAGAAAACATACGGAGATAATTATTCGTCAGATGTTTTCTCGCCGAAAAATAAAAGACGCGGGCGACACCAATTTCTCCATAGGAGACATAGTTGAAAATACCGCTTTTATAGAAGAAAATTCAAGAGTAGAAGAAGCGAAAGGGGTGCCAGCGAAAGCCGAGACAGTCGTGCTTGGTATTACGGAAGTTTCGTTACGTACTAAGAGCTGGCTCTCGGCGGCTTCATTCCAAAATACCAATCGCGTGCTAATTGAAAATGCCGTTAAGGGCGGAGTAGATTCTCTCCGCGGATTAAAGGAGAATGTTATAATTGGACGGTTAATCCCAGCTGGGACAGGGTTCTCAGCTCGAGGTGAAAAAAATAAAACTAATGAACTCTCCAGTTCAAAAAATTAAGGAGAGGCTGTCAATCGATGAATTAGTCTCTTCTTACATAAAACTAGAAAAAGCGGGTACAAATCTGAAAGCCAAGTGCCCTTTTCACAATGAAAAGACGCCGAGCTTTTTCGTGTCTCCAGAGCGTGGAAGTTACTATTGCTTTGGCTGTGGAGCCAAAGGGGATATTTTCACTTTCGTGGAAGAATTTGAAGGATTGGATTTTAAGGGCGCGCTGAAACTTTTAGCCAATCGCGCCGGAGTAGCTTTGGAGGCTTACACCAGAGAAAATAGAGAAGCCGAAAACGAAAAAGAGAAACTTTATCGAATTATGGAGGAAGCGACAAAATTTTTCGAAAATAATCTGAAGTCCAATAAAGAAGCGCAAGAATATCTTAAATCTCGCGGATTGACAGAAAAAACTGTAAAAGAATTCAGGATTGGTTTTGCTGTTTTAGATTGGCGTACTCTTTATGATTATTTAAAATCTAAAAATTTTACCGACAGTGAGATAGAAAAAGCGGGCTTGGCCAAGAAACCAGACGACAAAGATAAGGGTATGTATGACCGTTTTCGCGGACGCATTATGTTTCCGATTACCGATTCCAGTGGGCGCATTATTGCTTTTTCTGGAAGAATTTTGGTGGATGATGGTAAATCTGCCAAATACCTAAATTCTCCCGAGACTCCGATTTTCAATAAATCTTCCGTGCTTTTTGGCATAGATAAAGCAAAAGATTCCATCCGCAAAAACAACTTTTCCATTTTAGTCGAAGGGCAAATGGATTTGGTTTTATCGCATCAGGCCGGTTTCAAAAATACTGTAGCCTCTTCCGGTACGGCTATAGCCGGTTCCACAATCTCTAAAGCCTCGCCCGTGGATGAACTATGGCCGAGAGAAAATATCATAAATAATCTGGGGCTCATTTGCCGATTATCCAAAAACATTGTTTTGGCTTATGATGCCGACAAAGCGGGGGTGAAAGCCTCCAATCGCTTTGCCAAGATTGCTCTAGCCATAGGTATGGATGTAAAAGTAGCCAGCATACCAGATGGCTTTGATCCGGCGGACATTATTTCAAAGAGGGGAGCAGATGCCTGGCGCGAAGCGATACGGAACTCAAAACATTTCATTGATTTTATGCTGGAAAGAATTCTAAAAGAGGCTTCCGGCGACGGAAGGAAAGCCGGCAAGGGAATCAGGGAACTTCTTTTGCCTTTTGTGAATGATCTGGAAAGTTCCATAGAGAAATCTCATTTTGTGGCGCAGATTAGCAATAAATCCGGCATCACTGAAAAAGCTCTTTGGGAAGATTTGAAAAAAGTTGAATCGGAGTTAAGGGAAGAGACAGAAGAAATAAAGACCGCCAAAGAAAACGCGGAAAAAAAATTGAGAAAAGATCCCATTGAGAGAAGGCTTCTAGGTATCGCTTTTTGGCAGGAAGATATAGAGCCCCAAGCCATTGACCCAGAGATTATTTTTAAAAAGTTGGCAAAGGCCAAAGAAATTTATCAGGACAAAAAAGAAGATTTAATCTTTGAAGCGGAGGCCTTTTATTTAAACAATGAAAATTTGCAGAAAGATGTGAAAGAAATGTTGTTATCTATCGAAGAAGAATATTTGAATGAGGAACTTTTCAAAAAAATGATAGAATTAAAAAATTTAAAAGAAAACCCCGAAGGAAAGCAGAAAGCTTCCTACGGGGCAGGAAAAGAAGAAGCAGAAATTTTGAAGAAAATAAATGAAATAAATAGAAAAAAAGAAGAAATTAAAAATAATCGCTATCAAAAAACCTATGAAAAAAAGCAATAAAAAAATAAATAAAAAGAGCAAAAAACTTAAAGTCAAAAAGACAAAAAAATCCAGGAAAAAAAAGATTTTAAAAAAGAAACATACAAAAAAGGTCGTAAAAAAAGCTAAAAAACTTTCTTCGGCGGAAAAAAGGGCGGAAAGCCTGGCTCGTATTTCGAGTGAACTCATAGAAAAAGGGCGCAAAAGGGGATTTATCACCTACGATGAAATATTAAAAACTTTTCCTGATATTGAAAATAATATTCTATTTTTGGACGAACTTTACGAAAAATTAGCCATTTCCGGAATTGACGTGCTAGAAGGAGGAAATTTGCTCAATCTGAATACGGATCTAACCGACAAAGATTTGAATAAATCTACTATGCATGATTCCATCCAGATGTATCTGAAGGAAATCGGTCAGTATCCTCTTATCCATGCGAGTGACGAAAAAGATTTAGCCAAACGTATCGAGCATGGCGACGTGGAAGCAAAGAATTTGCTGGCTCGCGCCAATCTGCGCTTAGTAGTGTCTATCGCCAAAAAATATGTCGGCAGATCGGCCAATTTGACTCTGCTTGACTTGATTCAAGAAGGGAATTTGGGTTTGTTTAAAGCGGTTGAAAAATTTGATTGGACCAAGGGATATAAATTTTCCACTTATGCCACTTGGTGGATTCGCCAATCCATCACTCGCGCCTTGGCTGACCAATCTCGCACTATTCGTATACCGGTGCATATGGTGGAAACTATTTCTAAATACAAGCAGACACACCGTCGGCTTTCGCAAGATTTGGGTCGGGAACCGTTGGCCGAAGAAATTGCCACGGAGATGGGCATTCCCATTGAAAAAATTCACGTGATTGAAAATATCAGCCAAGAGACAATTTCCCTAGAACAACCAGTCGGGGATGACGATGATAAATCGACTTTGGAAAATTTCATTCCAGACGACAAAATTTTACGTCCAGACCAAGAATCTTCACGCCGAATTCTTTCCGATCAGATCCGCGAAGTTTTAAACGAACTCAACCCAAAAGAGCGTAAAATTTTGGAAATGCGTTATGGGCTTCTTGATGGGATTCAGCATACTCTAGAGCGAGTCGGGGAGGAATTCGGCGTCACCCGAGAGCGTATCCGTCAGATTGAGGCGAAAGTTCACGAAAAGCTTCGTCAGCATGAGAAAATTTCTAGACTGAAAAACTATTTCGATTAATTGTAAATAAGGGTCCAGCAAATCCGACAAGGGTATTTGACTGTAAGTTGGTTGATAATCAATAGTATAAGCGTTATACTTGCTATTATGCAATTTGAACAGTTTGTACCCAGTTTTCTTAAAAGAAGAAAAGAGGATGTTGTGCCAGTACAAAAAAATGAGCGCATTGTTACCATTCCTAGCCGAGAAGACATACTTCAACGTCTAAATGGATTCTTATTTAGGGAAATGGGAAAAGAGACCGATCTAGAATTCAAAAAAATCCTGGAAAGTATTAAAGCAGAAAAAGCTATACAAGAAAATTTTCTGCGACTCATATTGCCTATAGTTGGTCAGCAGCTTGATTATCGCTTTATTAAGGGAAAAATTATGCATGCTGTATATGGTTATTTTTACGAAAATAGTAAAATTAAAATAACTGATGAGCAGAAACATACCATAGCTTCTTTTCTAACCGATTCCATTATTGTAGATCAAAAGCTTGCACAGGAGACAAGAGCATATCAACCTATGTAGAGTGTATGAGCAAGGATAGTCCTTGCTCAAGATTACTTGATAGGATTTTTTGCGTGAAATGCTTTCTCTTGTGAATCAAAATCCATTTCCATGTTTTTTATGTATTTTGGTATAAGAGAAAAATCTAGGATATTTGATTCTTGTCGATCTTTTTCTATGAAATCTAAATAACTCGAGTAGTTATAACTTTGCAAGAAATTTTGTGCCTCTTTTTTATCCTTGACTCCTTTTTCTTTCCACCCCTTATCAATAATCGATAAAGGATTTAAATGTAAATAAGAAAATATATACATATACTGTGATTCATTACCAATATGTTCCGATCTGAATGGATGGGTAAAAAGGGGACCACTCCTCTCATACTTTGTGTTGAAATACATTGAGTAAGCTGTTAAAAGTTTACCCATAAATTTAGTTATACCACTTTCCGTGTGTTCATAAAGGATCAAGTGAAAATGGTTTGGCATAAGGCAGTAACCTAGAATTGACACAAGGTTTTCTTCTCTTTCTTCTTTAAAAATTTCTGATATATTTTTCTCGCGTAGAAAATTATCCATTCTAAAAGATATATCTTGATTCATGATATACAAAAGAGCCACGAAACGGTTGTAGTCTTTTGCACTAAGAAATATTTTTCTCTTCTCTACTCCTCTAGAGTAAATATGATAGTGTTCGTTTTCAACGAACGGGGTTTTTCTATACATACTCTAATTATATAGGAAAGCAAAAATTGAGCAAGGGTAGTCCTTGCTCACCAGCATGAGAAAATTTCGAGATTGAAGAATTATTTCGATTAATTTCTGGCTTTCTTTTTTGAAAGTAGTATAATGGGAGCATTAAAATCAATGTCCAATTAGTCGTCTGGACAAAATCTTTATTAATAATTTTTTTATAAATATATGTGTTGTAATGGAATGGGTCATTGCAAGGGTTGTTGTACCCCGGCTTACATCGGCAAAATCTTGCTGATTGTTGGAGGTGTCAACTGGGGTTTGTATGGCGTAGGTATGTTGATGGGAAGTAATTGGAATGTGGTGAATTTGCTCCTCGGCTCTTGGCCTGTCGTTGAAGCAGTTGTCTATCTGCTTGTAGGTGTGGCAGCGGTGCTGAAAATTTTCGGTTGCAGGTGCAAGAAGTGCACAGAGGCCTGCGTTTCCTGCGGTGCAGGAGAGACGGAAAATAAAATGTAATTTACGCCTGTTAATGAAAAATCCCTTCACTTGCGGGTGAAGGGATTTTTCATTTGCCTTTCTGTTTTTTAGTGCTAATATGAAGAGATAAGTTTATGGCTTCAATCTCCGATACAATATTTTATGTATTAATTTTTTTGTCTGTCTACGTGCAGGTGTTTTTTTTCGTTACCTTTCTGGAAAATAGAAAGAGAATAGTTACAAGAAAAGGGACGATTAAACTTCGCTATTATCCGGCGGTGACGATTATTATACCGATTTTTAACGAAGAAAAAACTGTCTGCCAGAGTATTCATTCAGTGCTTAATTTGAATTATCCAAAAGATAAAGTTAAAATTTTTTTGGTTAATGATGGTTCCACGGATAACACTGAAAATATAATTAGTCAATTTGACGGACATCCGAATATAAAAATTTTTCATAAAGAAAATGGAGGAAAATATACCGCGCTGAATCTGGGGCTAGAACACCTGGAAACTGACTTTCTAGGCGGTTTGGATGCGGATTCATTTGTTGATCCAGAATCCCTCATTCGTATTATGAGTTTTTTTGAGAAAGACGAAAGTGTGATGGCGGTTGTTCCTTCTGTTACCGTGCATCATCCTAAAAATTTTATTCAGAATGCCCAGAAGACTGAATACCATATGGGTGTTTACCTCAAAAAAATGCTTGATTTTTTAGGAGCCATTCACGTCACTCCCGGACCGCTGACTATTTTTCGCCGGCGTGTTTTTGACACATTAGGTCCTTATCGCCATGGACACAGCACGGAAGATATGGAAATTGCCTACCGGATGCAGAAAAATTGTTTAAAGATAGAGCATTGTAATGATGCTTATGTTTACACCAACACGCCATCGACCATACAAAAACTCTATAAACAAAGACTCCGATGGATCTACGGTTTTATCAACAACACCCTTGATTATAAAGGTGTTTTGTTTAGGAGAAAATACGGAAATTTTTCCGTCTTTACTTTACCGATGAGTGTCATTTCCATTCTTTCAGTGGGATACCTTTTCGGCAAAATAGTTTATAATTTTGGGCACTTTTTGTATTCGAAAATTATTGAATTTGAAGCTGTGGGTTTTGATTTCAATGTCAAAAAAAACATGTTTGATGCTTTTTTCCTGAATATCCAGCCAGTCGTTTTTCTTGTGCTTCTAATATACTGTCTGATTGTTTTTGCCATTATTTTTGGGCGCAAAATGACAGAAGAGAAAAATATTTTTTCTCTTGACGTTCTTTATTTCTTTCCTGTTTTTGGTATTATTGCTCCGTTTTGGCTTCTGAGGGCCGTTTATAATACTATTTTGCGGATAAAACCGACCTGGAGATGAATAATAATTTTGATTGGAGAAAATACCTAATTGTATTTTTGATCACCACTTGTCTTTTCTTAACGGCCATTTTTGTGGGCGATTATTTCAGCAACAAGAAAATTGACCAGATAAAATCTATCCAAGACAGCATTTCTATAAACATACTTTCTTCCGAAACTCAATTCTCGCTTTTGCAGGAATCTTTATGCAAAAATGTTTCCGGTTCTTTGCTTTCTGACGAACTGGAAGAGTTGGGGCGTAAATTGGAATGGGGGCAAAATAATTTGGGTGACACAAGTGAAGTTTCTTATTTGAAAAAATATTATTCTCTTTTGCAAATAAAAGATTATCTTTTAATGAAAAAAATTTCTTCCAGCTGCGGTACCAAATCGGCTTTTATTCTTTATTTTTATACTACCGCAGAAAATTGTAGCGAATGTGAAAAAGAGGCTTTTGTCCTCTCTAGCCTGCGCGATAAATATCCGGAAATTCGCGTCTATTCATTTGACTACAGCATAGATCTGTCAGCAGTCAGATCTCTTTTGCAAATTTATAAAATCAAGGACACAGAACTTCCGGCGCTTGTTTTGGATGATGACTTATTAACTGGTTTTCACAGTATTGAGAATCTTGAAGCGTTGGTGCAGAAATCTCTTAAATTTAAGGCAAAATAACAAGTTTTTGAAAGGGTTTATATGTCATTTCACAGGTATAGATCATAGACCTAAAACCTTTACACCTTTCTGTGTAGAATTTTTGAGCTGAAGTTCTAATATTATCACCGAGCGATCCAAAACTTTTTATCTGAGATTTATATGTATCGATGCCTGTAATTTTTTCCTCCAGTTCTGTTTTGTCCAATTCAATCGGATTTTCTTCCAACTTTATATTTTCTGTTTTTTCCAAATAATTATTTAAACTTTCTTTTCTAGATATGGCAAAACGCTTCGCATAGGGGAAGTCTTCGTAAATCAAAAATTGCACATTTTTGATTTTATTTTTTCTCCACACATCCATAAAACTATCGTGAACTATTTGGTGATCAGGATGGGTAATTTCTAAACCAAAAGTGGCTGGCCCATATATGAAAAGTTCCCGATCTTGATATTCTTTTATTAAGGCATCGATGTCTTTACTGATTTTTTCCTTAATTTTTTTATTTTCTTTTTTTATTCTATATTGAAAATCAAGATAGTCGTAATTTTTTATGATTGCCTGGAAAGGCGCCAAAGCTTTTTCATTTTCTTTGGTTCGAGCCGATATCGCCTCATTACTGTCAGAAAATCCGGAAATTTTGTCCCAATGTGTATACGCAGTTTCCGCGGGTCTTTGGGTGAAAAAAGTGGCTACCAATAATTCATTTTTTGATTCATTCTTATTTTTAGCCATCAGCCCACCCAAAGACCATACTCCATCATCGAAGTGAGGGGATAGTATTATTGTAAGGGGATTATTTCTAGTTGGAATTTCATCGACCACAGGCTGCTCGATGTTATTTTCATTTTGAATGTTAGAAAAATAAAACAGTCCACTCGTCAATAAGGCGACAAAAACCACGATCAAAAGATTTTTTTTCATAAATTCTGGAGTCCTTATTAAAATCAGCTAGAATCTATTTTAGCAAAAATTCCTAATGC